>JAKSQR010000001.1 GCA_024404065.1 Clostridia bacterium
GACCATAAAATTCACCTTGTTGCCCATAGCTTCGGCGGTAATGCAGCACGTCTGCTTACCTATCTGCTTACATACGGTGACGAGGCCGAAATGAACGCCTGCGATAATCCCTCACCCCTTTTTGAAGGCGGTCACGGCGATTTGGTAGCATCATGCACAGCACTCTGCTCACCTCTTAATGGCACTACTGCCTATAATTTCCAGGCAAAATGGGGCATTATGAAGCCCCTTAAAACCTTTGTTACCCTTTGGGCAACCGTATTTGGCAGGTCCATTTTTAACGGCACAATAGTTGACTTCCACCTTGAGCAGTTTGGTGTTTCCGCTGTTCCCGGCGAAAAGCAGAATAAGAGTGCTGCAAAGGCATTCAAAGAGTTTATGGACTCCAATGATTCAGTTGAATCTTTGCTGAGCTTAAAAGACTGTAAGGAGTTTAACGATAAAATTGAGCCTACTGACAGCGTTTATTATTTCTCACTTGCTTATGACTGCACAAAGGATACGTTTTTGGGCAGAATGCCTTTGAGCGCAGATTTCTTCCTGCTTGCAATTTTTGCAAAGTGTATGATTAACCTTGGTGAGTTTACAGATAAGGCTTCGGGCATTGTATGTGATAAATCCTGGTACCCCAATGATGGCCTTGTAAATGTTATATCAGCTCAGTACCCCTTTGATGAGCCCCATAAGGACCTTGATAAGAACAACATAGAGCAGGGTGTATGGAATGTAATGCCCACAAGGACAGGCGACCACGGTACACCCATAGGTCTTTTTGCAGACCAGACCGAAACCTATGACCTTTACATTGAGCTTTTTGATATGCTTATATCTGTTGAATAGGTTTAATATAAGTGATGGCTGAAATATGCCATCACTTTTGCTTTTTCAGGCAGTATATTTTTATTGCAATAAAATTATCAATATGATAATATAAATGTGTATGTGATTTAATTTACCGAAAGGATTGAATTTTACTATGCTTAAAATTACAACTGAAGGCAAATATTTTGTAGATGAATACGGCAGACAGCGCATTTTCAACGGCATCAATACCGTTGATAAGGGCAACAATGATGACGGCAGATATAAGCGTTCATACACTATGGATTTTGATGAAGCACTCATCAAAAAGCTTGCTGATAACGGCTTCAACATTATCCGCCTTGGTATGACCTGGGACGCAGTTGAGCCCGAACCCCGTCAGTATGATGAGGCTTTCCTTGATAAGGTTGAAAAGGTTGCAGACCTTTGCGAAAAATACGGTCTTTATTTCTACCTTGATATGCATCAGGATTTATTCTTTGGTGCAAATAACACCGCAGGTGACGGCGCTCCTCAGTGGGCATGCATTACAGATGGTGCAGAGTTCAAGCCTGTAAAATTTGTATGGGCTGAGGGCTATTTCTGGGGTAAGGCAACACAGACAGCCTTTGATAATTTCTGGAATAATACTCCTATTAATGGTGTAGGTCTTCAGGATTACTTCTGCGATATGTGGAAGCATGTTGCTGAAAGATTCAAAGACCATCCTGCACTTTTCGGCTTTGACTTCTTCAATGAGCCCTTCCCCGGCAAAGACGGCGGTAAGGTATTCAGAAAGCTTATAGGTGGCGTTGCAAAGGCAGTGCTTACAGATAAGCGTGCACCTATTCCCTTCCTTGCAAAGCAGCTTTTCAGCGGCAATGTAATCAGATGCCTTGAGCCCTTTGCAGATTACTCCCTCTTCCGCAAGGCAACAAGCGGCGGTGATAAGCTTATTGAAAAGTTTGATAAGGAAAGATATTCACCCTTTATCAATAAAATGGCAGCAGGCATCAGAGAGGTTACCGATAACGGTATTATCATGATGGAAAACTGCTACTACTCAAATCTTGGTATTCCCTATTCAGTACCTGCTGTAACAGTAAACGGCGAAAGAGAAAAGAAATTCTGCTTTGCTCCTCACGCTTATGACCTTATGGTAGATACACCTGAGTATAAGTATGCTTCAAATACCCGTGTAGGCGGTATTTTTGATGAGCACCGCAGAAGTCAGGAAAGACTTGATTGCCCTCTGCTTGTAGGCGAATGGGGCGGTCAGAGCGAAGGCACAGACTGGCTCTTCCATATTGATTACCTGCTTGAAAAGTTTGATAATTATCAGTGGAGCAACACCTACTGGTGCTATCACAAGAGCTTCTTTGATGATCCAATCAACACCCGCCTCAACAGAACATCTCCCATCGCAGTATGCGGCAGAATTGAAAAGTACAGCTGGGACAGAGAGAATAAGATATTTACCCTTGAGTATAATCAGGATAAAGATTACGAAGTACCCACAGAGCTTTTCTTACACGCAGAGCCTAAGGAAGTTGAATGCACAGGCGAGTACGAAATCGAAGGCAACAAGATGTATGTTGCAGCCCCCGCCGGCAAGAACAAAATTGTTATTAAGTATTGATAAAAAATTAAGCCTCCGCTGTGAAGCGGAGGCTTTTGCATGTTCTGTTATGCAGCAATCAATTTGCCAAGTGCTTTAAAGAAATCAATAAGCACAAGAGGATTTATCTTAAACTGTGGGAATCTGCCTGTATAACCCATTTCTTTTGCAGCAAAACGGCAGGGGATAAGGCAATCAACAACCTGACCATTTTCGGTTACAAGCTTATCTGTGCCATAAACAAGAAGAGGCACGTTAGCCTCTGTGTGGTTGCCTGTTGTAAATTCGTAGGTCTGTTTGCTTTCGTTGTATGTGATACCACCTGTTTCGTGGTCTGCACTTACTATAACAAGTGTTTCGCCATCTTCCTTTGCCCATTCAACAGCATTTTCAATAGCCTTATCAAATTCAATAACGCTTTCAACCATGCCTTCCTTGATGTTGCTGTGGCTGTTTTTATCAATGTGAGCGCCCTCTACCATAAGGAAGAAGCCCTCGTCATTATCAAGGTTTTCAATGGCAAGTGTGGTAAGTTCACTGAGAGGAGCGTCGTTATCCTCACCTGTTCTGTATTCAACCTTACCCTCAAACTGAGCAAAGGACTTTGTGCCGGGCTTAAGGTCCTTGATTTCATCTATATCGTCAATAAATGTCCAGCCTGCTTTTACAATTCTGTCCTCAGTAGCCTCAGCGCTTGATGCACTCCAGATAAGGTCAAGGTCAGATTTAAGCTGCTGTGCTGTAATTTCCTCAGCAAGCTCACGCTTTGTGGTGTGAGCGCTGAATGATGCGGGGGTAGCACCGGAGTTTACGTCTGATGTAACAATACCTGTTTTCTTGCCCATTTCGTGAGCAATCTCAGTAATGCTCTTATATGTGGCAACAGTAAAGCCCTGACCATTCATAAGCACAGAGAGTGTACCTATGTTTGAGTTAAAGGCTCTGTAACCGCAGGAGAGGGTAGTGCCACCGGCGGCTGAATCTGTAAGACCATTAAGTGAGTTTGTGGTGCGGTATCCACGGTATGGCATTGTATCCATATAAAGCTGTACGCCCTTGTCAGCCTTAGTCCATTCAAGATGGTTAGGGCCCATACCATCACCAATCATAATAATTACATTTTTGAAAGTGGCTGTTTTCTCTTTTGCGGCAAATGCAACGCAGGAAAGAGAAGAGAAAATAAGTGTAATTGCAAGCAAAACAGCAAGCAGTTTTCTGGATTTCATAATTATTCCTCCATCATTTTTATACATTGTATTATACAATGATAAAAAAACAAATAAAAGCCCGAAATCTATACAAATATTTTATTGTTTATTTGGTAACCTTGTGATACAATAATTTAAGACTCTGCAGGAGGGAAATTATGACATATCAGAATGGTTTTATAAAAATCGGCAAGCTTCAGATAAGCATTAAATTTGTGCTGCTTGCCGCTGCAATACTTGTGCTGCTTGTTGCAATTATTTCAGGCGTTGCTCATCAGAGCAAAATGAAAAAGGAAAGGCAGATTGCAGGCTACTCCTTTGAGGAGCTTAAAGAAATAAAAGACGCAGAATGTATCGGCGAAAAATTCATAGCCTATACAGATTCAAGCGATAAAAAAGGCATAATGACCCTTGACGGCACCATAACCGAAAAAGCAGAGCAGGAAGATATTTTTGCAGTGAGCGAAAAATGGGGTACAGTAAAATTTGTATGTGAGGGTCCCCGCTCAGAGTATATGCTTTTAATTGACCCCGAAAAGGGCGAAATACAGAAAAAGCAGTATCACGGCACCATAGAGCCTGAGGAAATTGCAATATGGGCTGAGGAGCTTGACTGCGCAGTATTCGTAAATAAAAACGAAGAAACAACAACTGTTCCCACCACAAAGGAAGGGGACACAGAGGTTACCTCAACCACCAAAAAGATAGAGGCTATAAAGCCCGCAGAGCTTATGCTCTCAGCAGGTCTTCATCCAATCTCCAACTCAGTAAAGAAAAATATAAGATACGGCTACGTTAATGCTGACCTTCAGCTTGTTATAGCTATCAAGTACGACGAGGCAAAGGCTTTCAGCGATGGTCTTGCCGCCGTAAAGAAGGACGGCAAATGGGGCTATATAGACGAAACAGGCAAAAGTGTTATTGATTTCCAGTATGACGATGCATACGGCTTTGTAAACGGTCTTGCCCCCGTTCAGAGAAACGGTAAATGGGGCATCATCAATAAGAATAATGAGGATATGACATCCTTTAACCTTGAAAAAATACTGCAGGGCAAAGATGGTAAATACGTTGCAAAAATGGGCGGCAAGTGGGGTATACTCACACTTAACGAAGAAACAATGAGCCAGGTAAATGCAACCTCAAAGGTTGAAACCACCACAGAAACCGCTGACGATGAGTATATTGTAAGAACAAATGGCAGCGCTCTTAATATGAGAGCAGCGGCTGACGCAAATTCTGCTAAAATAACGGAAATTCCTAATGGTACAGCAATAAAAATTTCAAAAATTTCTGGAAATTGGGCATACACAATATATGGCACTCACGAAGGTTGGGTGTACACACAATATATTGAAAAAGCAGTAAAATCAACGGTTGCAGAACCTCAGTCAGAGGTTGACTGATAAGGTTTTTTGCAAAAAAATGCTTGACTATTACTGAATCACAGTATATAATAAGCGTGCATGAGAAATCATGCGTCTGCATTTGTGAGCAACAATGACAGAGCCATCCGATAAAAGGCGGAGAATGTTCATCATTCTCCGCCTTTTATCACCCATTCCATTATTTTATAAAATAATTTATTTTATATATAATAATCCTTACTATGTAGTCTGCAAAAGAAAATGCAGCATAAAAGCAGGGATTATGTACGGAAGGGGAGGCAGAGGTGAAACGAAATCTGTTTTATGGATGGCTCTGGTAAAGATATATTTCACCATAGTTTTTCGCATAGAAATAATTATTTAAGCTTCAGGACAGAAGACGAAAATAATGAATATAACTATGATAATAATTACATTATATATAATATAGCAGAAAAAATTTGGCAACTAAGCCTGCGATTTATCCTGTGAAAAGGGACAGTGATTTTTCTGAATTTTATTTAATTCTGAGATAATAACGCCTTGAAAACGGCTGTAAACAGCAACCTAAACGGTATTAAAACCGACCGTAATTGCAGCTCAGGTTTTGCAAATTTCTGCTTTGAAAATCTCTTTTTCAGATAAAATTTTGGATTTTTTAAGAAAAATTTCAAAAAAATTTCAGTTTTTTCAAAAAATTTTTTAATGATTTTTAACCCAAAAAAGAAAAATTTTGAGGGTTTCTGAGAAAAATTCAGAAAAAATGTTTACAAAAATAAAAATTATCTTTGTAGGAATTAACAAAAATTTTTCCTACATTTTGTGAAAAATCAAACTTCAGCACTACATCTTGTGGTTGTTATAGTTCATATATCATTACATTATATTAGGGCAAAAAATTGCTGCAATATGCACAGGGCGAAAAGCCTTGAAATACAAGAAAAAACCGGAAATTCAGATATGAAAAATTATTTGAAAAAATTTTTAAAATATGCTTGACATTAGTATATATATATGATAATATACCGAAGCACGCTGTAAAGAAGGGGCGAATTATGCCCATATTTCAGCGACATGATATGCGATGATGTGGGAGGTGGCCGTCCTCGAGGCGGGAAATTTCCACGGAGTATGTCCGATTTTCAAACCGGGCGATAATTTACCCAGGGGTGCACATGCGCTTCCTGCAGGTTTTTCGTCACAGTACTCAAAAACCCAGCTACTTGCGAAAGCTGCGGACATTTGAGTGCAATGATGGAAAATGTCAGGTAGCCATTGTAATCTCCGTATGCCGTTTCCCAGGCACACAGGGTAAAGGTTAGTTGCAGATATGCGAAAGCAATCCCGGAAATAGTGTTTCCGGTTTTTGAATCGGAAGGGTTGAAACACCCGGGTCAGTTTTCAAAATTTGCGTGCCCAACCAATTTTAAGGAGGCAAATCCAATGGCAGTTAAGGGAAAAATCAGAATCAGACTTAAAGGCTATGATCACAGCGTTGTAGACAAGGCTGCTGAGAAGATCGTTGAAACAGCTAAGAGAACAGGTGCTGAAGTTTCAGGTCCCGTTCCCCTTCCCACAGAGAAGGAAATTGTTACAATTCTTCGTGCTGTTCATAAGTACAAAGATAGCCGTGAACAGTTTGAACAGAGAACACACAAAAGACTCATCGACATTATCAGACCTTCAACCAAAACTGTTGAAGCACTGACAGGTCTTGAGCTTCCCGCAGGCGTTGAGATCGAAATCAAGCTTTAATTTCGGAACCGACCCATGCAGGTCATGTTGGCAGGTAACTGTCAACCAATAACCAAAGGAGGAAACAAATATGCAGAAAGCACTCATCGGCAAGAAGATCGGTATGACACAGATCTTCGATGAAAAGGGAAACGTAATTCCCGTAACAGTAGTTGAAGCAGGCCCCTGCACCGTTGTTATGAAGAAGACAACTGAGAACGACGGTTACGAAGCAGTACAGCTTGGTTTCGGCGATGTAAAAGTTCAGAGAGTTAACAAGCCTATGATGGGCCACTTCAAGAAGAATGATGTAGCTCCCAAGAAGACTCTTAAAGAGTTCAAGCTTGATGACATGAACGCAGTTAATGTTGGTGATATCCTCACCGCAGACATCTTTGCAGTAGGCGACAAGGTTGACGTTGTTGGTACAAGCAAAGGTAAGGGCACAGCAGGTGCCATTAAGAGATGGAATTTCTCAAGACTTAAAGAATCACACGGTACAGGTCCTGTTGCAAGACATGCCGGTTCACTTGGCGCTTGCTCCGATCCCTCAAGAGTTTACAAGGGAAAGAAACTTGCAGGTCACCTCGGTTGTGAAAGAGTTACCATCCAGAATCTCATGGTAGCAAAAATTGATGCAGACAATAACCTCGTAGCTATCAAGGGCGCCATCCCCGGCCCCAAGGGCGGCATCGTAGTTATTCGTGATGCTAAGAAAGCATAAGGAAAGGAGTAGAACAAATGCCTACAGTAGCAGTTAAAGACATGACAGGTAAAAAGGTTTCCGACCTTGAGCTTGCAGAAAGCATTTTCGGAATCGAGCCCAGCATTCCTGCTATGCACCTTTGCGTAGTAGCATATCTGGCAAATCAGCGTCAGGGCACACAGTCTACCCTTACCAGATCAGAAGTAAGCGGCGGCGGCAAGAAGCCCTGGAGACAGAAGGGTACAGGCCGTGCAAGACAGGGTTCAACAAGAGCTCCACAGTGGTATCACGGTGGTATCTCACATGGTCCCAAGCCCCGTACTTATCACAAGGACGTAAACAAGAAGGTAAGAAGACTTGCTATGAAGTCTGCTCTTTCAGCTAAGGTTGCTGATAACGAGCTTATCGTTCTTGACGATCTTAAACTTGACTCAATCAAGACCAAGGAAATGGCCAAGGTTGTAAAGGCACTCGATGCTGGCAAGAAGGTTACATTCGTACTTCCTGAGAAGAACGATACAATCTACCTTTCAGCTCGTAACATTGCCGGTGTTAAGACAACTCTTGTAAACACACTCAACGTTTATGACATCCTCAACTGCGACACAATCGTAGTTCTTAAGGACGCTGTAAGCAAGATCGAGGAGGTATATGCATGAGTAGATTAGCAGAAGACATCATCATCCGTCCTATCATCACTGAAAACAGCATGGACGGTGTTGCAGATAAGAAGTACACCTTCGAAGTTGCAAAGGATGCAAACAAAATTGAAATTGCTAAGGCAGTTGAAAAGCTTTTCGATGTAAAGGTTGCTAAGGTTAACACAATCAACGTTAACGGCAAGCTCAGAAGATATGGCCGTTTTGAGGGCTATACAGCTTCTATGAAGAAGGCAATCGTTACTCTTACAGAAGATTCCAAGACTATCGAATTCTTCGATGGTATGATGTAATCTGGTAAACCAATAAACTAAATCCAGCGGTAAGGTATGGAGTCGAATGACTCCGCAAAGCTGCTATAAGGAGAAAGAATATGGCTATTAAATTCTACAAGCCGACTACAAACGCAAGACGTAATATGTCGGTTACAGATTACTCCGAGCTTTCAAAGGTTGCTCCCGAAAGAAGCCTTCTTGTTTCACTCAAGAAGAACAGCGGCCGTAACAGCTACGGAAGAATCACAGTTCGTCACAGAGGTGGCGGCGTTCGCACAAAGTATCGTATTATCGACTTTAAGAGAGATAAGTTCGATGTACCTGCAACAGTTGAGTCAATCGAATACGATCCCAACCGTTCAGCATTCATCGCTCTCCTCAAGTACGAAGATGGTGAGAAGAGATACATCCTCCAGCCTGTAGGTCTTAAGGTTGGCGACACAGTTCTTGCTGGTCCCAATGCAGACATTATGCCTGGTAACGCTCTTCCCCTCAAGAATATCCCTGTTGGTACAGTTGTTCACAACGTAGAGCTTTATCCCGGCAGAGGCGGCCAGCTTGCAAGAGCAGCAGGTAACTCAGCACAGCTCATGGCTAAGGAAGGCGTTTACGCTCTCCTCAGACTTCCTTCAGGCGAACTTCGTAACGTATCAGCTGACTGTATGGCTACAGTTGGTCAGGTAGGTAACGCAGACCATGAAAACGTTAAGATCGGTAAGGCTGGTCGTAAGCGTCACATGGGTTGGAGACCTACAGTTCGTGGTTCTGTAATGAACCCCAATGACCACCCCCACGGTGGTGGTGAAGGTAAATCCCCCATCGGCCGTCCCGGCCCTGTTACTCCTTGGGGTAAGCCTGCACTTGGTTACAAGACCAGAAAGACAAAGAAAGCATCAGACAAACTCATCGTAAAGCGTCGTAACGACAAATAAGTGAAAGGAGCAGATAATAATGGGCAGAAGCGTTAAAAAAGGACCCTTTGTGCAGCCTAAACTGCTCGAAAGAGTTCAGGAGATGAATAAGAATGGTGAGAAGCAGGTTCTTAAGACCTGGAGCCGTTCATCAACAATCTTCCCCGATTTTGTTGGTCACACATTTGCCGTTCATGACGGACGCAAGCATGTTCCTGTTTATGTAACAGAGGATATGGTTGGCCACAAGCTTGGTGAATTTGCACCTACAAGAACCTTCAAAGGTCATGCAGGTTCAAAGACTTCAAATAATGGTAAATAATCAGCGAAAGGAGTGTATTACTAATGTCAGATAAGGAAATGATGAGCGTGCCCACAGCAACAGCTAAGGCCACTTACATCCGTATTGCTCCTCGTAAGGTTCAGATCGTTCTCGATCTTATCAGAAACCAGCCCGTGGAGAAAGCAATGGCAATTCTCAAGTACACACCCAAAGCTGCGTGTGAACCTTTAGAGAAGCTCTTAAAGTCAGCTATTGCAAATGCTGAAAACAACAATAATATGGACGTTGATCGTCTTTATGTTGCAGAATGCAGCGTAAGCCAGGGCCCCACTCTTAAGAGAATCAGACCCAGAGCACAGGGCAGAGCTTACAGAATTAACAAGAAGACATCACACATTACCCTTGTACTTAAGGAAATGGAATAATCGAAGAGGAGGTTAGACAATGGGACAGAAAATTAATCCTACCGGTCTTAGAATCGGTGTTATAAAGCCCTGGGAATCCCGCTGGTATTGCGATCCCAACAAGTTCGGCGACACTCTCATTGAAGACTATAATCTTCGTGAGTATCTCCTTGAGAAGCTTGCTCCCGCAGGCGTTCCTAAGGTAGAGATCGAACGTGATGCAAAGCGTGTATACGTTAACATCCACTGCGCAAAGCCCGGTATGGTAATCGGCAGACAGGGCGCAGAAATTGAGAAGCTTAAGGAAATCTGCTCCAAGAAGCTTGGTGGCAAGGAAGTTTCCCTTAATATTATTGAAATCAAGAATCCTGATCTCAATGCTCAGCTTGTTGCTGAAAACATTGCTTCTCAGATTGAAAGAAGAATCTCACACCGTCGTGCAATCAAGCAGTCAATCGGCCGCATCATGAAGCTCGGCGCAAGAGGTATTAAGATTCAGTGCTCAGGCCGTCTTGGCGGTCGTGAAATCGCTGGTTCTGAAACTTATAAAGAGGGTACAATTCCTCTTCAGACAATCCGTGCTGACATCGACTATGGTTTTGCTGAGGCAAAAACAACATACGGTCGTATCGGCGTTAAGGTTTGGCTTTACAGAGGCGAAGTTCTTCGTGAAGCAAGAACTAACAATCGTCCTCGCAGACAGCGCAGAGAAAACAGAGAAGGAGGTAACTCATAATGCTTTTACCTAAGCGTGTTAAGTACCGTAGAGTACAGAGAGGCAGACTTACTGGTAAAGCTACAAGAGGTAACAAAGTTACTTACGGTGATTTTGGTCTCGTAGCTATGGAGCCTGCATGGATTACCTCAAACCAGATCGAAGCAGCCCGTGTTGCTATGACAAGATATATCAAGCGTGGCGGTCAGGTTTGGATTAAGATTTTCCCTGATAAGCCCATCACAGAGAAGCCTGCTGAAACCCGAATGGGTTCAGGTAAAGGTTCACCTGAATATTGGGTAGCAGTTGTTAAGCCCGGCAGAGTAATGTTTGAAATCGCCGGCGTTGATAGAGAAGTTGCAGCAGAAGCTATGCGTCTTGCAGCTAACAAGCTTCCTATCAAGTGTAAGTTCGTAACTAAGGAAGAAATGGGGGTTGAGCAGTAATGAAAGCAAGTGAAATCAGAAATCTTTCCGCTGCAGAGCTTGATGCTAAGCTTGCAGAACTCAAAGACGAGCTCTTTAAACTTCGCTTCCAGCAGGCAGTAAACCAGCTCGACAACCCAATGCGTATAAGTGCCGTTAAAAAGGATATCGCTCGTATTAAGACAGTACAGAGAGATATCGAACTCCACGGCACAAACGCTTGAGAAAGGGAGGTTAACAGACTATGGAAAGAAACCTCAGAAAAACTCGCGTTGGTATCGTAACCAGCGATAAGATGGATAAGACTGTAGTTGTTTCCGTTAAGGACAGAGTCAGACATCCTCTCTATAAGAAAATTGTTAATAATACTTATAAGCTTAAGGCACACGATGAAAACAACGAGTGCGGTTTAGGCGACAGAGTACTTGTTATGGAAACCCGTCCCATGTCAAAGGACAAGAGATGGCGTGTAGTAGAAATCATTGAGAAGGCTAAATAATTAGCCGATGTAAGGAGGAAAACACTGTGATACAGCAACAGAGTTACCTCAAGGTTGCCGACAATACCGGTGCAAAAGAAATTATGTGCATCCGTGTACTTGGCGGTTCCGGCAGGAGGTATGCCAATATTGGCGACGTCGTAGTTGCTTCTGTTAAGAAGGCAACACCCGGCGGCGTAGTTAAAAAAGGCGAAGTTGTTAAAGCTGTTGTAGTTCGTACAGCAAGCGGTCTTCGCCGTGAAGACGGTACTTACATTCGCTTTGATGAGAATGCAGCCGTCATCATTAAGGACGATAAGAGCCCCAAAGGCACCCGTATCTTTGGGCCAGTAGCTAGAGAGCTCCGTGAAAAGGATTATACAAAGATTCTTTCACTTGCTCCCGAAGTACTTTAATCGGAGGTGCGGTATGAGTAAGGTTCATGTTAAGACAGGCGACGAAGTAGTCGTAATTAACGGCAAATACAGAGGCACAACCGGTAAGGTAATGCAGGTAAGCCCCTCAGAAGGCAAAGTTATTGTTGAAGGCGTTAACATCGTTAAGAAGCATGTTAAGCCCAAGAGAATGGGTGAGCCCGGCGGCATTATCGAAGCAGAAAGTGCTCTTTATGCTGAAAAGGTTCAGCTTATTTGCCCCAAGTGTGGCAAGCCCACAAGAGTTGGTAAGAAAGTTACCGACGATGGTAAAAAAGTACGTGTTTGCAAGAAGTGCAACGCAGAATTTTAATTAGAGGAGGATACAACTAATGGCAAGATTAAAGACTAAATATGTTGAAGAAGTTGCACCTGCTCTTATGAAGAAATTCGAGTACAAGAGTGTTATGCAGATTCCCAAGCTTGATAAAATCGTAGTTAACGTAGGCTGCGGTGAAGACAAGGACAACAGCAAGGCTCTCGATGCTATTTCATCAGACCTTATGCAGATTACAGGTCAGAAGCCCGTTCTCTGTAAGGCTAAGAAGTCCGTTGCTAACTTCAAGCTTCGTGAAGGCATGGTAATCGGTGCAAAAGTAACTCTCAGAGGCGACAGAATGTATGAGTTCCTTGACAGACTCTTCAATCTCGCTCTTCCCAGAGTTCGTGACTTCAGAGGTATAAACCCCAACTCCTTCGATGGCAGAGGTAACTACTCAATGGGCATCAAGGAACAGCTTATATTCCCTGAAATCGATTATGATAAGATTGACAAGGTTAGAGGTATGGACATCTGCTTTGTTACTACAGCAAATACAGACGAAGAAGCAAGAGAGCTCCTCACACTTATGGGCGCTCCATTTGCAAAGTAAGGAGGGAAAACCGTGGCTAAAACATCACAGAAAGTTAGACAGGCACGTCCTGCTAAGTACAGCACAAGAGCTTACTCAAGATGTAAGATCTGCGGAAGACCTCATGCTTATCTTCGTAAGTATGGCGTTTGCCGTATATGTTTCAGAGAGCTTGCACATGCAGGCCAGATCCCCGGCGTTAAGAAAGCAAGTTGGTAATTGAGCAATTGCAAAGGAGGTAAACAGTATGCAAATTACTGATTCCATCGCTGATATGCTCACCCGTATCCGTAATGCGAATGCGGCAAAGCATGATACAGTGAAAGTTCCCGCATCCAACATGAAGAAAGCGATTGCTCAGATTCTTGTTGATGAGGGTTACATAAAGAGTTTCAAAGTTGAGGACGACGGTAAGCAGGGCGTTATCGAAATCGCTCTTAAGTACGGTCCCAACAAGTCTCAGGTAATCACCGGTCTTCGCAGAGTTTCAAAGCCCGGCCTGAGAATTTACACAGACGTTGAGAATATGCCCAAGGTTATGAAGGGCATCGGCATTGCCATTCTCTCAACATCTAAAGGCGTTATGACTGATAAGGACGCTCGTAAAGCCAATGTTGGCGGCGAAGTTCTTGCATTTATTTGGTAAGGAGGTAGCATTCAATGTCACGTATAGGCAAACAGCCCATCGTTATACCTGCTGGTGTTGATGTTACTGTTGAAGGCAACCTTGTTACCGTAAAGGGCCCCAAGGGCACTCTTTCAAGAGAAATTCATCCCAACATCACAGTTGAAAAGGATGGTAACGAAATTAAGGTTACTCGTCCTGACGACAAAAAAGAAAACAGATCACTTCATGGTCTTTCAAGAACTCTTATCGCTAACATGGTATATGGTTGCAGCGAGTCCTTCAAGAAGGAACTCGAGGTAAACGGTATCGGTTACCGTGCAGAGCTCAAGGGTAAAGAGCTTGTACTTAAAGTAGGTTACTCACATGATGTTATCATGGCAGTTCCCGAAGGTATCACAGTAGAAGTTCCCGGCCCCAACAAGATCATCATCTCTGGTGCCGATAAGCAGAAGGTTGGTCAGTACGCTGCCAACGTTCGTGAGAAGAGACCTCCCGAACCCTACAAGGGCAAAGGCATTAAGTATGCTGATGAGCATATCCGCCGTAAGGAAGGTAAAGCCGGTAAGGGCGGCAAATAATAAGAGTATAAGGAGTGAAATAAAATGGTTTCTAGACCAGACACTAATAAGGCCAGACAGCATCGCCATAAGAGAGTTCGTGGTAAAATCTCTGGTACAGCTGAATGTCCTCGTCTTAATGTTTACCGTTCCCTCCAGCACATCTATGCACAGTTAATCGATGATGTTACAGGTACAACACTTGCAGCAGCATCAACTGTTGAAAAAGATTTTGAAGAGTACGGTGGAAATAAGACCGCAGCTCACAAAGTGGGCGAAATGATCGCAAAGCGTGCCGCTGAAAAGGGTATCACTGAGTGTGTATACGACAGAGGCGGTTATGTATATCACGGCAGAGTTCAGGAACTCGCCGAAGGCGCCCGTGAGGGTGGCCTCAAATTCTGAGAAAGGAGAAAATCATTATGGCAAAACTTGATGCTTCAAACTATGAGCTTACAGAGCGTGTAGTAGCTATCAACCGTGTATCCAAAACCGTAAAGGGCGGCCGTATCATGAAGTTCTCCGCTCTCGTAGTTGTTGGTGACGGCAACGGCGTAATCGGCTTCGGCCTTGGTAAGTCAGGCGAAGTTCCCGACGCTATCCGTAAGGGTATTGAAGATGCAAAGAAGAACCTTATTCAGGTTTCTCTTAAGGGCACAACAATTCCTCACGAAATCACCGGTAAATTCGGTGCTGGCGTTGTTCTTCTTAAGCCTGCTGCACCTGGTACCGGCGTTATCGCTGGTGGCCCCGTTCGTGCTGTTATCGAAACAGTAGGTATTAAGGATATCCGTACAAAGGCTCTCCGTTCAAACAATCCTTGCAACGTTGTAAGAGCTACTATTGACGGACTTTCAAAACTCCGTACAGCTGAAGAAGTTGCTGCAATCCGTGGCAAGACAGCTAAGGAAATTATAGGTTAAGGAGGGCGGAAAGAATGGCAGATTTACAGGTAAAGCTTGCAAAGAGCTTAATCGGTTCAACAAAGTCTCAGATTGCAACCGCCCACGCACTTGGTCTTCACAAGATTGGCGACGTTAAGGTTCAGCCCGATAACGAAGCTACTAAAGGTAAGATCAAAAAGCTTGCTCATCTTCTTGAAGTAAGCGAAGTTAAATAAGGAGGAGCGGCTAAATGAAATTACATGATCTCGCACCCGCAGCTGGTGCTTCAAAAGAGCGTAAGCGCATTGGTCGTGGTCCTGCTTCAGGCCAGGGCAAAACAGCTGGTAAGGGTCATAAGGGCCAGAAGGCTCGTGCCGGTAGAGGTATGAGACCCGGTTTTGAAGGCGGTCAGATGCCCCTTCAGAGAAGAATCCCCAAGCGTGGATTCAATAACATTTTCGGTACTGAGATGGCTATCGTAAACGTAGCTACTCTTGATAAGTATTATGAGGACGGCGCAACTGTTACAGTTGAAAACCTTCTTGAGAAG
Organism: Clostridia bacterium; assembly: GCA_024404065.1. Classification (GTDB taxonomy): domain Bacteria; phylum Bacillota; class Clostridia; order Oscillospirales; family Acutalibacteraceae; genus CAG-177. Next base: position 15,489 of record JAKSQR010000001.1, read on the forward strand.
GGTATCCTCAGCAAGTCTATGGACGGCGTTAAAGTTTTAGGACAGGGCGAAATTTCCAAGAAGCTTACCGTTCAGGTTAATGCTTTTTCCGAAAGCGCAAAGTCTAAGATCGAAGCTGCCGGAGGAAAGGCAGAGGTGATCTGAGTTGTTCCAGACTATCGTTAATGCTTGGAAGATCGCTGATATCCGTAAGAAGATTCTTTACACAGCACTTATCGTGCTTATCTTCAGAATCGGTTCAGCTATCCCAGTTCCATTCACTGCTATTGCTTCAACCGGTCTTATCGGTGCAAATGAAGCAGGCACATTCATGAACTACCTTACAATGATGACAGGTGACGCATTCAACTATGGTACCATTTTTGCAATGTCAATCACCCCCTACATCAACAGTTCAATTATTATGCAGCTTCTTGCTGTAGCTATCCCCGCTCTTGAGAGACTCTCTCAGGAAGGCGAGGAAGGCCGTAAGAAGATTGCTTCTATCACAAGATTTGTAACTATCGTACTTGGTATTCTCCAGAGTACAGCTTACTTCTTCTATCTTCGTAGTAAGCGTTACATCACTCTTGACTACACAACAAACCCCAACGGTGATCTCTTCAAGGGATTCCAGGGCGTTTTCCAGGCTCTTGTAATCATACTCTGCTTAACAGCAGGTACTGCTCTTATCATGTGGCTTGGTGAAAGAATTAACGACAACGGCATCGGCAATGGTATTTCAATTATCCTTTTTGCTGGTATCGTTTCAAGAATTCCTACTCTCTTAATGAACCTCTATTCACTTAACCCTCAGATCGGTTATATGGGCAGAGGCGGCGCATATTACTTCCTTTCACCATTCGTTGGTGTAATCGCTCTTCTTATGATTGCATTCATCGTTTGGATGGATAACGCCGAGAGAAGAATTCCCATCCAGTACGCAAAGAGAGTTGTTGGCCGTAAGATGTACGGTGGTCAGAACACCCACATGCCTATCAAGGTTAATATGTCAGGTGTTATGCCCGTTATCTTCGCATCATCAATCCTTTCCCTTCCTCCAACAATCCAGATGTTTATTTCATCATCAAAGATTGAAAAGAGTCCTTTCTGGAAAGGCTTCTTCAACCTCTTTACTTCTACACACTGGGCTTACGCAATAATCTATTTCGTATTCATTATTGCTTTTGCTTACTTCTATGCAAGCATCCAGTATAACCCCGTTGAAATGTCAAAGAACATCCGTGAAAACGGTGGTTCAATCCCCGGCATCCGTCCTGGTGAGCCCACCGCAAGATACATTGGCAAGATTATAGGCAGAATCACCCTTCTTGGTGCTCTCCTTCTCAGCGTTGTAGCTCTCTTCCCAATCGTATTCTCACAGGTTACTACCGCTATCCTTCATGCTATTGATGAAACAAAGTATGCAAGCGGTATGAACATTTCACTTGGTGGTACATCAATCATCATTCTTGTTGGTGTTGCTCTTGAAACAGTTAAGCAGCTTGAAAGCCAGATGATGATGAGACACTATAAGGGCTTCCTTGACTAAGATAAGCCCTGGGCTATGCCCAAACTAATGGAGGATTAGCATGATAGTGCTTAAGACAAACGGCGAAATCAAAGCCATGCAGGAAGCTGGCAAGATAGCAGCCGGAGCATTAAGAGCGGCGGGTGAGGCTGTTGAGCCTGGTGTTTCAACAGAAACCGTAAACCGCATCGCTGAAGAATATATAAGAAAACACGGTGCGATACCCACATTCAAGGGTTACAGTGGATTTCCCGCTGCATCATGCATTTCCATAAATGATGAGGTTATTCACGGCATTCCAAGCAAAAACCGTATCATTCAGCCTGGCGATATAGTCAGCATTGATACAGGTGCTACCTTTAAGGGCTATGTTGGCGATAATGCCGCAACATTTGCAGCAGGTGAGATTTCACCTGAGGCACAGCGGCTGTGTGACACCACCAGAGAGAGCCTTTACGAAGGCATCAAGATGGCTGTTGCAGGCGGCAGACTTGGCGACATCGGCTCCACAATCCAGAGGTATTGTGAGGAAAGAGGCTTTTCCGTCGTAAGAGAATATACCGGTCACGGTGTAGGAAGAGTTATGCATGAAGACCCCAGCGTACCGAATTATGGCACACCAGGAAGAGGTGTGCGCCTGTTACCAGGCATGACAATCGCCATTGAGCCTATGATAAATCAAGGCGTAGCAGGTATAAGGCAATTGCCAGACGGTTGGACTGTCAAAACCAAGGACGGCAAACTCTCAGCTCACTTTGAGCACACTGTTGCAATTACATCAAATGGGCCCATTATTTTAACAATGGTATGATGTTATGGCAGAGCTTGAAAGAGGCAGAGTAGTTAAATCCATAGCGGGCAGAGACAGCGGCTACCTGCTTGTAGTAATACAGGCAGACAGTAAAACTGTAACAGTCTGCGATGGCAAAGAACGACCTTTAGACAGACCGAAAAGCAAAAATATCCGCCACACAGAGCCTACGGAGTATATGCTGACTGAAGCTGATATGCTTACAGACAGAGCTCTCAGAAAGGCACTCAGGCGAATAGATGTTCTAAACTGCAACAATTAGGAGGCTATTATGTCCAAGCAGGATATGATTGAAATTGAAGGTACGGTAATCGAAGCAATGCCCAATGCAACCTTCCAGGTTGAGTTGGAAAACGGCCATAGAATTATGGCACACATTTCCGGAAAGCTCAGAATGAACTACATTCGTATACTTCCCGGTGACAAGGTGACTGTAGAAATGTCACCATACGACCTTACAAAGGGTCGTATTACATGGCGATCAAAGTAATTAAGGAGGTATTCTAATATGAAAGTCAGACCTTCTGTTAAGAAAATGTGCGAAAAATGCAAAGTAATTAAGCGCAAGGGAAAGATCATGGTAATCTGTGAGAATCCTAAGCACAAACAGCGTCAGGGTTAATCCCGACGAAAACCAATTTATTGGAGGTGCAACTGACAAATGGCGCGTATATCAGGTGTAGACCTTCCTAGAGAGAAGAGAATTGAAATTGCTCTTACTTACATCTATGGTATAGGTCGTAAAACAGCAGGCGACATTATTGCAGCAACAGGAATCGACCCCGATCTCAGAGTTAAGGACATGACTGAAGATGACGTTTCAAAGATTCGTGACTACATCGATCATAACCTTAAGGTAGAGGGCGATCTCCGTAGAGAAACCGCATTCGACATCAAGAGACTTATTGAAATCGGATGCTACAGAGGCGTACGTCACAGAAAGGGTCTCCCCGTAAGAGGCCAGCGTTCAAAGACAAACGCTCGTACACGCAAGGGTCCCAAGAAGACAATTGCTAATAAGAAGAAGTAATAGAGGAGGATATTATGGCTAAGGTAACAAAGAAAACATCAGGCCGCAAACGCCAGCGCAAGAATATCGAGCGCGGTGCAGCACATATCCAATCCACCTTTAACAACACAATCGTTACTATCACTGATACTCAGGGCAACGCAGTTTCATGGGCAAGTGCTGGTGAGATGGGCTTCAGAGGTTCTAAGAAGTCAACTCCCTTCGCAGCTCAGACCGCAGCTGAAACAGCAGCAAAGATTGCTATTGATAACGGTATGAAGACTGTTGAAGTTTACGTTAAAGGCCCCGGCCAGGGACGTGAAGCAGCAATCAGAGCTCTTCAGACAGCAGGACTTGAAGTTAACATGATTAAGGATGTTACTCCTATTCCTCACAACGGCTGCCGTCCACCCAAGAGAAGACGTGTATAATTAGGAGGATATAGAATATGGCAAGAAATATGCAGCCTATTGCTAAGCGCTGTAAGGCACTCGGTATTTCTCCTGCAGTTATGGGTTACAAGGGTAAGGAAACAAACCGTAATCCCAAGGGCCAGATGAGAAGAAAGAAATCCGAATATGCAATGCAGCTTGATGAGAAGCAGAAGGTTAAGTTTGTATATGGCATGCTTGAAAAGCAGTTTGCTTCATATTATGAAAGAGCTACAAAGATGCAGGGTAAGGCTGGTGAAAACCTTCTTATTCTCTGTGAGCGTCGTCTTGACAACGTTGTATTCCGTCTTGGTTTTGCAGCAACTCGTCGTCAGGCAAGACAGCTTGTAACACATGGTCATTTCACCATCAACGGCAAGCGTGTAGACATTCCTTCATATCAGGTTAAACCCGGTGAAGTAATCGCTATCTGCGAGAATAGCAGAACAAAGCCCGTTTTCACAGAGCTTACTGGTGAGAACGCTCCCGTTGTTCTTGTTCCCAAGTGGATAGAAAAGACAGAGGCTTATGCAGGTAAGATTATCGCTATGCCCGCTCGTGACGATATCGACTTCCCTGTAGAGGAACACCTCATTGTCGAACTTTATTCAAAGTAATCAATGCCATGCTGTATGCCGTAAAGGCATACGCAGCAGATTACTGCGGCTTATTTTTGAATGCATTATACAGGACTAATCCTGTCTACTTATAAGGAGGGTTTTTAAATGATTGGTATCGAAAAGCCCAGAATTGATACAGCAGAAATCAGTGCTGATGGTACTTACGGAAAATTTGTTGTAGAGCCCCTTGAGAGAGGCTACGGTACTACTCTCGGCAACAGCCTCAGAAGAGTACTTCTTTCCTCACTTCCCGGCTATGCAATCACATCAGTTAAAATTGATGGCGTTCTTCATGAATTCAGCACAATTCCCGGTGTTAAAGAGGATGTAACTGAGATCGTTCTCAACCTCAAGGAGGTTATCCTCAAAATCAACGGTGATGGTCCCAAAACTATATATATCAATGCATCCGGTGAAGGCGAAATTACTGCTGGCGATATTAAGACCGACTCAGAAGTTGAGATTCTTAATCCCGAACTTCATATCGCTACATTAAATGAAGATGCCCGTGTTAACATGGAGCTTACATGTGACAGAGGCAGAGGCTATGTTTCATCAGAAAGAAATAAGAGCCTTCTTCAGCCCATCATTGGCGTAATTGCTATTGATTCAATTTATACACCCGTATTAAAGGTTAATTACACAGTCGAGAACACACGTGTTGGCCAGATCACAGACTATGATAAGCTTACACTTGAAGTGTGGACAAACGGAACTATAACAGCTATGGAATCCGTTTCTCTTGGTGCCAAGATTCTCAACGAGCATCTCAGCTTATTCGGAAACCTCTCAGGTGAGGCTTTTGATACAGCCGTTATGGTCGAGAAACAGGACAGTGGCAAAGAGAAGGTCCTTGAGATGACCATTGAGGAACTTGACCTGTCTGTGCGTTCCTTCAACTGCTTGAAGAGAGCTCAGTATAATACGGTTGGTGACCTTATCACTAAGACCGAGGAAGAAATGATGAAGGTTCGTAACCTCGGCAGAAAGTCTCTTGACGAAGTTGTTGCAAAGCTCAACTCACTTGGCTTTGACCTTCGCAGAGATGACGATTAAGAAATAAGGAGTGTGAACTAAATGCCCGGAACCAGAAAACTTGGCCGTACAACTGACCACCGCAAGGCAATGCTCAGAGGCCTCGTAACATATCTTTTGGAAAACGGCAGAATAGAGACCACCGTTACAAGAGCTAAGGAAGTTAGCGCAATGGCAGAAAAAATGATCACCATTGCTAAGGTTGACTCCCTTCAGTCAAAGCGCAAGGTTCTTGCTTATGTTACTAAGGAAGACGTAGTTAAGAAGCTCTTTGATGAAATTGCTCCCAAGTATAAAGAAGTAAACGGCGGTTATTGCCGTATTATCAAGACCGGTCCCCGTAGAGGCGATGCAGCTGAAATGTGCATCATCGAGCTGGTTTGATTTTACATAATTCCTAAATCAAAAGGCACTGCTTTGGCAGTGCCTTTTTTCTTTCCTGCCACCTGAATTTATGGCAGAATTTATATTTTGTTACATTTAATATTATATTGTAAAATTGATATTAACTTGACAATCTTTTGTTTTTGTGGCAATATTACTATGTATATAAATATAATAAGTGTCTTAAGGACAGGAGAAATATTATGAAAAACTTTGCAAAGTTTATGGCATTGCTTCTTGTATTTGCCACATTATTTACAGTTACAGCATGTAAAAAGAAAGTGTATTTTGATGAGGACGAGTATAATAAGCAGGTTTCAATAAATGAAAGTAAAAGCGAAAAAGAGCAGTCTGAAAGAAGCTCAAAAATTGAAGAGGATAAGAGTCAGGTTGAGCAGAGCATAGGCAAAACCGAAAAGAATAAGAAGATTATCGTAAAGCTTACATACGGTGAGCATACTGACTATGAAGAAATCCTCTTTGATAAAAACGGTATCGCAAAGGAAAAGAATTATTACAAGTATTACAATACAGAGGAAATGTATAAATTCTCATTAGAGCAGGGCAGCAAGGGTAATCAGAAGCTTGTAGACCATGACGATACTTTACTTATGATTAAGTATACAGTTAAGGATTTCGGCGGCACAGATTATGACACTTTGCTTGACAGCTACAAGAGAAAAGATGCAGAAATCTGCGATATTATAGGTGGATAATAAAAATTAAGGTTCCGTATTATGTGCGGAACCTTTTTTATGGAGGAATAATATGTCACAAAGGAAAAGAGTAATAGCTTCAATACTGCTTTTTGTTGTAGTGTTCGGCGCACTGCTTGCAGTTGCAACAGTATATGATTTGCAGATTGACCACATACTTACAAGAAACACAATAGGCAAAGACCATACCCATATTTTCACAAATGATGTATTCGGCACAACCTTTGAAATTGTAGGTACATTACCTCAGTTTTTTGCAATTTCCTTTGCAATGCACATACTTTTCTGGTATGGAGTTTATAATTTTGATAAAATTAAAATGTACCTTACCGCTATTGTAACTACTGTAGTTTCAGTTGCCCTTTACAATGTGGCATTCAGCGGCGTAGGCGGATATATGAAGGACCATGTTGCCCTTGAGGCAGGAGTAGAGGAGCTTAATATAGGCGGATACTTAAACCCGGCTTTTATGCTGCTTGCAATTTTTGCAACTGTTATGGGCACATTCGCTTTTAAGAGTATTAAGCCCGAAACAATAAAAAAGCTTTTCGGCTTTGCCTTTGCTATGATTGCGGTTATGGCACTTTCCACAGTGATAATAGAAACCGTGAAAAATCCTGCAGGCAGAGTTCGTTACAGAGTAATGAATTTAAGACCTGACGATGCAAAATATGGCTTTGCCGCCTTTGCAAAATGGTATGAGTTTGGCAAAATGCCTATGACAAGGGAAGAAAAATTAGAGATTTACAAGACCACAGAAGCACTTAAATCCTTCCCTTCAGGTCACACAGGCGGTGCAGGTGTATCCTACTGTGCTATTATGCTTATTTCCGCCCTTGGTATTACTGATAAAAAGAAAAAAGCTGCCCTCTGGATTGCACCCATTCTCTGGACCGGCACAGTAGCAGTAAGCCGTCTTGTAGTAGGTGCACACTTCTTTTCAGATGTACTTGTTGGCGGCACAATCAGCTTTTTAAGCATGATACTTGCAAGAGAAATATTTATACTTAAAGGCGCAAATATCAAAGCACTTTTCGGCAAAGAATAAACTGTATAATATACAAAAAGAGCAGGCCTTATGGTCTGCTCTTAATCTTTATTGCTGAGAGTATAACTGCTCTGGAGTGTATATAACATCCTCTATTGCATCAAAGGGAACATAGCAATAATAGGTGCCAACTCGTGAGCCGCCTGAAAGCTCTTCAAGGGAATATACAAAGTTTATTCCGCTGCCTGTGTATAAGAAATTTTCTTCGTTGTAGCACTTGTTGAAATCCTGAATCTTATCTGCACCAAGCAATGTTCCGTTAGGGGAGTAGGTGGTGTTTGCGGTTGCAATAATTGCCTTTTTAACTACATCCTCATAGCCGTTTTCACTATCCTTTGCAAGGTCGCTTATGGATAATTTTTTGCCCGTAATGCAGGAGATAGTAAAGGCACTGGTTGCAGGCTCAACCTGCTCAGGGTCGGTATCTGTAACCTGAGAGGTTTCAATGGAAACGGCGTATTTATCAATGAATGCAACCTCAAACTTAAATATTGTATATTCGGTGCCGTCAATATCAAAGCGGGTCATATAATCCCTTACGTTATCTGCGTTTGCAGTCATGGATTTGATTAAGTCTTTTTTCTTCTGCTCAAAAATGAAGGTTATTGTGTCCCTTGCGTCCTTCTGCAGGTTTTCATCAAAAACGGGGTAATGAAACTCAAGCTTTGATGTAATGTTGCCGTCGCTGTCCTTAAAAAATTCAGTATAGGTTTCATCTGTATATTTCGGCACAATATAGGCCGTTTTTATAGTTTTGCCGCAGGATGCAAAAATAAGCAGTATAAGTGTGAGTGCAGTAAAAACTGAAAGGCATTTTTTCATATTATCACCTCCCGCAAATTATATACTGTTGTGGCTATAAAGTCAAATATAGAAATAATGCACAATAAAGCATTGAAAACAAAGAAAAATATTCAATTTTTATGCACCATTATTTTAAAAAAAATATAGAAAATAAAAAACGGCTATGATATAATAGCTAAAATAGTGTAATAATGGGTTAATGTGAGTAAATATGTCTATTCACAAGCGCCTGACATACAATACATAGCAATTTATTTAGGAGGAATACTTCTATGGTTAAGAAAATGAGCAATATTCCCTTTAGCGGAACACCCGAGCAGGAAGCTCAGCTTAAGGCAGTTATCGATGCAAGCAAGCACGATGAGCATCTCCTTATGTCTGTAATGCAGGAAGCTCAGGGTATCTATGGTTATCTTCCTATCGAAGTACAGGAAATGATAGCTGAAGGTATGGGCGTTTCTCTTGAGAAAGTATTTGGCGTATCCACCTTCTATGCACAGTTCGCTCTTTCACCCAAGGGCAAGTACAATGTATCAGTTTGCCTTGGTACAGCTTGCTACGTTAAGGGTTCAGGTGAGCTTCTTGATGAAATCTGCAACGTTCTTGGCGTAGGCTCAGGCGAATGCACAGATGACGCAAGATTCTCAGTTGAAGAGTGCCGCTGCGTAGGCGCATGTGGTCTTGCTCCCGTATTCATGGTTAATGATGATGTTTACGGCAGAGTTAAGCCCGAAGAAATCAAAGATATCCTCGCAAAGTATAACTAATACATTTACAAAGAGGGATTGAAATGACCATTAAAGACATTAAAAATCTGCTTGATGCAGAAGTAGTCTGCGGCGAAGAAAGCCTTGATAAAGAAATACACTCAGCCTGCGGTAGTGACATGATGAGCGATGTGCTTGCTTATGTTAAAAATCAGGCAGTGCTTCTTACCGGCCTTCTCAATGCTCAGGTTATCCGCACAGCAGAGATGATGGATATGATCTGCGTAGTTTTTGTAAGAAATAAAAAGCCAACCCCTGAGATGGCAGAGCTTGCTGCTGAAAGCGGTATAGTAATCCTCTCATCACCTAAGCGTATGTACGAAGCCTGTGGCATACTCTACTCAAATGGCTTAAGGGGCGAAGGTGAGATCAATGGCTGAATCCCTTTATTTTGAATATCCCGTTGACGGTGAAAACTTTGCGTCAGCAGGTCAGGCATCCACAAGGGTTAAACGTAACCTGCGTGAGTTAGGTCTTGATTCTGAAACAATCCGCCGTGTATCCATTGCCATGTATGAGGGCGAAATCAATATGGTAATCCACGCAAGGGGCGGCGTAGCAAAGATTGAAGTAACCGACAGCCAGATTATAATTATCCTTGAGGATAAAGGTCCCGGTATTGCAAACATAGAGCAGGCAATGCAGGAAGGCTTCTCCACAGCGCCTGATGATGTACGCTCACTGGGTTTTGGTGCAGGCATGGGTCTGCCCAATATGAAAAGATATACTGACTATATGAATATTGACTCTGTAGTTGGTGAAGGTACAACCATTACAATGAAAGTGAATTACTGAGGTAGAGGAGAGGTTTTATGTCTTCCTATATTCATTCCGTTTCACTCGATTCAAGTAAATGTACAGGCTGCACTACCTGTATGAAGCATTGTCCTACTGAGGCAATCAGAATACGAAATGGCTGTGCAGTAATAGATGCTGACAGATGCATTGACTGCGGTGAATGTATAAGAAACTGTCAGAATCACGCCAAAAAAAGTATATACAATACTTTTGACGAAATAAAAGCTTATAAGTATACAATCGCACTTCCGGCACCTGCCCTTTTTGAGCAGTTTGAAAACCTTGATGATATTGATATAGTGCTTCAGGGTTTGCTGGATATAGGCTTTGATGATGTTTTTGAGGTAGCTCAGGCAGCAGAGATTGTTTCTGACTACACAAGAAAATATCTTAAAACCGAAGGCATAAAGAAGCCTGCCATAAGTACAGCCTGCCCCGTAATTGCAAGGCTTGTATGCTTAAGGTTTCCATTCTTAAAGGATAACCTTGTGCCACTGCTTCCTCCTATTGAGATTGCAGCATCTATGGCAAGGGAAGAGGCTCTTAAAAAGAATCCCGACTTAAAGCCTGAGGATATAGGCATCTGCTTTATTTCCCCATGCCCTGCCAAGGTAAGCTATATTAAAAACGGTTTTGGCAGCTATAAGAGTCAGGTTGATTTAGCCATATCAATGAGCGAAATCTACTTTATGCTTATAAATGTAATGAAGAGGGAAAAGGTACGCACCATCACCTCAAAGGCTGGTCGTATAGGTATCAGCTGGGCAATGTGTGGCGGCGAAGCCTCAGCGCTTTTCAATGATAAAATCATTGCTGCGGACGGAATAAAAAATGTTATTTCCGTACTTGATCAGCTTGAGGATGGCAACATTCCTCCCGTTGATTTTGTGGAGCTTAATGCCTGCCCCGGCGGATGTGTAGGCGGTGTGCTTACTATTGAAAACCCCTTCGTTTCAAAAAACAGATTACACGCTTTAAGGCGCTATCTTCCCGTTTCACAGTATGTTGAAACAGAGGATTATGTACCTGATAAGGGCTACAGCCCTGACCTGCCCGACTATAAACCACTTAACAGATTAAGTGACAGTATAGGCGAATCCATGAGAATTATGGCTCAGATTCAGGCTATCAAAAAGTCACTGCCCGGTATAGACTGCGGCTCCTGTGGTGCTCCTACCTGCAGAGCCTTTGCAGAGGATATTGTTAAGGGCAAGGCAGACCAGAATGATTGCCTTATTGCGTATAAAGATATAATCAAACAATACATTGAGAATTACTCCGGAGGCGAAAAGAGTGACAGTTAAGGATATTCTTGCAACCGGTAATTTTACAGCAATTTCACTGCCTGATGAGGGCAGAGAGATTAACGGCGTTTACATCGGCGATTTGCTCAGCTGGGTTATGGGCAGGGCACAGGCTGATAACGCATGGATTACAATAATGTCAAATATCAACATTGTAGCCGTAGCATCCCTTGCGGATGTTGCCTGCATAATACTTGCAGAGGGTGTAACTGTGGATGAGACCATTAAAACCACCGCAGAGGCTAAGGATGTTAATATTATAAGCACTTCAATGCCTGCTTATGAAGCAGCTATGGAGCTTGCAAAAATGACTGTATGAAAAAATACTACTACGATTTACATATTCACTCCTGCCTGTCACCCTGCGGTGATAATGATATGACACCAAATAACATTGCAGGTATGGGTGTGGTGGCAAAGCTGGATATTATGGCTCTTACGGACCATAACACCTCAAAAAACTGCCCTGCATTCTTTGAAACTGCACGTGCAAACGGTATTATTCCCATAGCGGGCATGGAGCTTACAACTGCAGAGGATATTCACCTTGTGTGTCTCTTTGAAAAGCTTGAGGACGCAATGAAATTTGATGAGGTGGTGGAAAGCCACAGAATCAGAATTAAAAACAGAGTGGATATTTTCGGTGAGCAGCTGATTATGAATCAGGATGACGAAGTGATTGGTGAGGATGAATTTCTTCTTTCAAACGCTACGGACATCACAGTAGACGAAGCCCCCGCCCTTGTAAAGGAGTGTGGAGGAATCTGCTACCCTGCTCATATAGACAGGGAGGCAAACGGTATAGTTGCTACCCTGGGCGTATTTCCTGAGTTTCCCCACTTTGATACAGCAGAATTTCACGATGAAACCAAGATAGAAAAATACAAAAGTGATTTTCCCATTCTTGAGGGTAAAAACATTGTGGTTTCCTCCGATGCTCACTATTTGTGGGATATAAACGGCAGGCTCAATTATTTTGAGCTTGACTGTGCAGAAAATGAGGAAGCAATACGCAAAGCACTTATTGAAAGGCTGTCAGGCCAATGAAAGAGTTATCATTAAATATACTTGATATAGCCAAAAATTCCGTAAAGGCAAAGGCAGATAACATTGAAATAATCCTTACAGAAACAGAAGAAACCCTTGAGATTAAAATCAAGGATGACGGCTGTGGTATGACAAGTGAGCAGGTAAGCAGTGTTATGGACCCCTTCTTTACAACCCGCACTACCCGCAATGTAGGCATGGGCATACCCCTTTTGAAGCTTGCTGCGGAGCAGACGGGAGGCTGTGTTGAGATTAAATCTGTAAGTGAAAAGGATGACCCTGCAAATAAGGGCACAGTAACAAGTGCAAAATTCTGCAAAAACCATCTGGATTTTACTCCCCTCGGAGATGTGGTTTCGTCAATCACAATTTTAATTCAGGGAGCGCCCGATATAAGATGGGTTTACAGGCACACTACTCCTTATGGAGATGTGGAGCTTGATACTGCAGAGCTTAAAGAGGTTTTAGGGGATGTACCCCTTGATAACTATGAGGTAATAAAATGGATTGAGGAGTACCTTAGAGAAGGGTATGAATCAATTTCATATAAATAATTTGTTTATTATTATACAGAGAGGATAGATATTATGAAATCATTAGCTGAACTCGCTGCAATCAGAGAAAAAATGAAGGATAAGGTTGTTCTTCGTGAAGGCACAGGCGACGTAAGAGTAGTTGTTGGTATGGCTACCTGCGGTATCGCTGCCGGCGCAAGACCTGTTCTCAACGCTTTTGTTGAAGAGGTTAATAAGGCTGGCCTTGCTGAGAAGGTTACCGTATCACAGACAGGCTGCATCGGCATCTGCCAGTATGAGCCCGTTGTTGAAATCTTTGAAGCAGACAAGGAAAAGGTTACTTACGTAAAAATGACAGCTGAAAAAGCTGCTGAGGTAGTTGAAAAGCACCTTAAGGGTGGCCAGGTAATTACCGAATACACCATTACAAACGCATAATAATCATCGGAGGTAAATAGTTATGATTCGTTCTCAGGTACTGATTTGTGGCGGTACCGGCTGTACCTCTTCAGGCAGCAAGGTGCTTATGTCCACATTCGAAGAAGAAATCAAAAAGAATGGACTTGAAGAAGAAGTAAAAATTGTTCCTACTGGTTGTTTTGGTCTTTGCGAAAAGGGTCCCGTTGTTATCGTTTACCCTGAAGGCACATTCTACAGCCACGTAGCAAAGGACGATGTTGCAGAAATCGTTTCTGAGCATCTTCTTAAGGGCCGTCTTGTAGACAGACTTGTTTACAAGGATGTTGACGAAAGCGTTGTAGCAGAGGCAGGCAAAACTGTTTCACTTAACGATACAAACTTCTATAAGACACAGAAGAGAGTAGCTCTTCGTAACTGCGGTCTTATCAACCCCGAAGTAATTGATGAGTACATTGCTATGGATGGTTATGCAGCCCTCGGTAAAGTACTTACAGAGATGACTCCTGAAGATGTTATCAAGTGTGTTTCAGATTCAGGTCTTCGTGGCCGTGGCGGCGGCGGATTCCCCACCGGCAGAAAGTGGAGCTTCACAGCAGCACAGCCCAAGGGTCAGAAGTATGTTGTATGTAACGCTGACGAAGGTGACCCCGGTGCATTCATGGACCGTTCAGTTCTTGAAGGTGACCCCCACTGTATCGTTGAAGCTATGACTATCTGTGGTTATGCTACAGGTGCAAGCGAAGGTTACATCTACGTTCGTGCAGAGTACCCCATCGCTGTTAAGAGACTTCAGATTGCTATCAAGCAGGCAAGAGAATACGGCCTTCTTGGTAAGAATATTTTTGATTCAGGCTTTGACTTTGACCTTCACATCCGTCTTGGTGCAGGCGCATTCGTATGCGGTGAAGAAACTGCTCTTATGACCTCTATCGAAGGTAACAGAGGTGAGCCCAGACCCCGTCCTCCATTCCCTGCAGTTAAGGGTCTTTTCGGCAAGCCCACTACAGAGAATAACGTTGAAACCTTTGCAAATATCCCCCAGATCATCCTCAAGGGTGCAGAATGGTTTGCATCAATGGGTACTGAAAGATCAAAGGGTACCAAGGTATTTGCTCTTGGTGGTAAGATTGCCAACACAGGTCTTGTAGAAATCCCCATGGGTACAACCCTTCGTGAGATTATTGAAGACATCGGTGGCGGTGTTCCCAATGGTAAGAAATTCAAGGCTGCTCAGACAGGTGGTCCCTCAGGCGGATGTATCCCTGCAAGCCTTATTGATACACCTATCGATTATGATAACCTTACAGCAATCGGCTGTATGATGGGTTCAGGCGGACTTATCGTTATGGACGAAGACAACTGTATGGTTGATATCGCTAAGTTCTTCCTTGACTTCACAGTTGATGAATCCTGTGGTAAGTGTGCTCCCTGCCGTATCGGTACTATGAGAATGAAGGAAATCCTTGAAAAGATTACTTCAGGTAATGGTACTCTTGAAGATATTGATAAGCTTGAAGAGCTTGCTAACTACATCAAGGCTAACTCACTTTGTGGTCTTGGTCAGACTGCTCCTAACCCTGTACTTGCTACACTTAAATTCTTCCGTGAGGAGTACATTGCTCACGTTGTTGAAAAGAGATGTCCCGCAGGCGTATGTAAGGCTCTCCTTAACTACAGCATTATTGCTGATAAGTGTAAGGGCTGTACTAAGTGTGCAAGAAACTGCCCCGTTGGTGCTATTACTGGTTCAGTTAAGAATCCTCACGTTATTGATACTACTAAGTGTATCAAGTGCGGTGCTTGTATCAGCAACTGTAACTTCGGTGCAATTGTAAAAGGTTAAGGAAGGAGGAAGACAACGATGGAAAATATGGTAAATGTAAAAATCAACGGCGTTGAGTACAGCGTACCCAACGGTGTATCCATTCTTGAGGCTGCAAGATATGCAGGTATCGAAATCCCCACTCTCTGCTTCCTTAAGGATATAAACGAAATCGGCGCTTGCCGTTTCTGTATGGTAGAAGCTACAGGCCCCCGTGGTCTTGGTCTTGTTACCGCTTGCGTACTCCCCGTTAACGAAGGTATGGAAATCTTCACAAATACAGAGAAGGTTAGAAACGCACGTAAAAAGAGCCTTGAGCTCATCCTTTCAACCCACAATAAGGCTTGCCTTACCTGTATTCGTTCAGGTAACTGTGAGCTTCAGAAGCTCTGCAAGGAGTATGGTGTTGAAGATGCTAACTACTATGCAGGCAAAATGCCTGAGTTCATCTATGATGACTCTGCAGCACACATGATCAGAGATAACAGCAAGTGTATCCTCTGCCGTCGCTGTGTAGCAGCTTGTAAGCAGCAGTATGTTTCCGTTATCGGTGCAAACAACAGAGGCTTTGATACTCACATCGCTTCTGCTTTTGATAAGAACCTCAGCGAAGTTCCTTGTATCTCCTGCGGTCAGTGTATCGTAAACTGCCCCGTTGGTGCTATTTATGAAAAGGACGACACAGCTAAGGTATTTGAAGCAATTAACGACCCCGAAAAGTTTGTAGTTGCACAGACCGCTCCTTCAATCCGTGTTACACTTGGTGAAGCTTTTGGTAAGCCCATCGGTACAAATGTTGAAGGCAAGATGGTTGCATCACTTCGCAGACTTGGTTTTGATAAGGTATTTGATACCGACTTTGCTGCTGACCTTACAATCGTTGAGGAAGCAAATGAGCTTCTTGAAAGAGTTCAGAATGGCGGCACTCTTCCCATGATTACATCCTGCTCACCCGGTTGGATTAACTTCTGTGAGTATTACTATCCTGAGCAGCTTGGTCACCTTTCAAGCTGTAAGTCACCTCAGCAGATGTTTGGTGCTACACTTAAGACCTACTATGCAAAGAAGATGGGCATTGACCCCAAGAATATCGTTTGCGTAGGTATTATGCCCTGTACTGCTAAGAAGTACGAAACAGGCAGAGACGATCAGAACGCAGCAGGCGTACCTGATGTTGACTATGCTCTTACCACAAGAGAGCTTGCAAGAATGATTCAGACCGCAGGTATCAACTTTGATATGGTACCCGATGAGAAGTTTGATAATCCTCTTGGCGACAGCACAGGTGCTGCAGTTATCTTTGGTGCTACTGGCGGCGTTATGGAAGCTGCCCTCAGAACAGCTGTTGAAAAGCTTACAGGCAAAGAGCTTGAAGCTGTTGAGTTTACAGATGTTCGTGGCACAAAGGGTATTAAGGAAGCTACATACAATGTAAATGGTATGGAAATCAAGGTTTGCGCTGCAAGTGGTATTGAAAACGCAAACAAGGTTATGGAAGATGTTAAGAATGGCACAAGCCCCTACACCTTCATTGAAATCATGGCATGTCCCGGCGGTTGTGTAAACGGCGGCGGTCAGCCTGTTCAGCCTGCATCAGTTCGTAACTTCACAGACCTTAAGGGTCTCAGAGCAGCAGCTCTTTACGAAGCAGATAAGAACATGCCTCTCAGAAAGAGCCATGAGAATCCTGCTATTATCGAAGCTTATAAGGAATTCTTCGGTGAGCCCGGCAGCCATGTAGCTCACGAGGTACTTCATACTACATATAAGGCAAGAAAGAAGTACAACTAATCTGAAAAATCCTATATGATTTCATAATAAGGCACCCTGCTCTAAAAAAGCAGGGTGTTTTTGTTGAATAATATATAATTTAATTGTATAATATTTTTATCATTATTATTTAAGGTGAGCTTATGAAAAATGTAATAATCGAAGGCAATAAAATATTATTTAACAGAGCAGGTGAGCTTGTAAGGCTTACACCCTGCGGTGAGAATGCAATCCGCTTTGAGGGCTTCCCTGATGGCAGAGAATTTACCGAGAATTTTACCCTTATGCCAATTGAAACCGAAGCGGTTATAGATAACAGCAGTGACTATTTTGTTACTATGACAGTAGGTCGTGCCATGGTTAAATTAGAGCGCAGAGGCAAGGTTACCTTCTACAAAGACGACGAAATGGTTATTGAGGAAATGCCTGAGATGGCCTTTGAGGATGGCTACCGCCATTATGACTGCAACGCAAGTGGCTTATGGGCAGCCCGTGAAACCTTCAAGGCTCAGAAGGGTGAGCATTTTTATGGCCTCGGTCACGAAAACAGCAATATGCTGGATTTAAAGGGCTGCTCCTTTGACCTGAGAAATGTAAATGCAAAATGCACTATACCCTATGTTTACTCCTCAAGAGGCTATGGCTTTATATGGAATAACCCCGCAGTAGGTAATGTGGAGCTTTCAGCTAACAGAACCCGTTGGAGTGTTGGTGCAACCCGCAAGATAGACTATGTTGTAATTGTAGGCGATCCTAAATCTGTTACTGAAACACTTACCGATTTAACAGGTCACGCCCCTGTAATGCCTCATTGGGCAACAGGCTTCTGGCAGTCAAGGCTCCGTTACGAAACTCAGGAGCAGCTGCTTGAGGTTGCAAGACGCTATAAGGAGGATAATATTCCTCTCTCTGTTATAATCTGCGATTATTTCCATTGGACAGAGCAGGGCGACTACAAATTTGACCCACAGTATTGGCCAAATCCCAAAGAGATGACAGACGAGCTTCACTCTATGGGCACAAAGCTGGTAGTATCTACCTGGCCTACAATAAATGAAAACAGCGAAAACTACTGGTATATGCGTGATAATAATATGCTTATGCGCACTACCCGTGGCTCAGACAGAGTATTCAGCTTCTACGGCTGGCAGGCAGAGATTGATGTTACAAACCCTGCCACAAGAAAGTATGTATTCAGCAAATTAAAAGAGAATTACCTTGACAACGGTGTAGATTCTCTCTGGTTTGACGAGGCAGAGCCTGAAATACACCCTGAGCAGTTTGATAACCTTATTATGTACCTTGGCAGAGGCGATGAGGTAGCAATGCTTTACCCCTATTATTACTCAAAAATGGCTTTTGATGGCTTTAATGAGATGGGCATAAGCAACCCCGTTACCCTTACAAGATGTGCCTACCTTGGCAGCCAGAAATTCGGCTCACTTGTATGGAGCGGTGATATTCCCTCAACCTTTGAGTGCTTGCAGAGTCAGGTTAAAGCAGGTCTTAATATGTCCCTTTGTGGCATAGTATGGTGGAATACAGATATAGGTGGTTTCTGGGGCGGTGACCCTGAGAAGGAAGAGTACAAGGAGCTGTTTATACGTTGGTTCCAGTATGGCGTATTTTCACCTGTTATGCGTGCTCATGGTCACAGAGAGAAGCATACTCCCCGCAGCAAGCTGAAGGAGGCTTCAGGCGGCGGTAACGAAATATGGAGCTATGGCGAAGAAAATTACGAAACACTTAAAAATCTTATCTTATTGCGTGAAAGATTAAGACCATATATTGAAAAGCAGATGGAGATAGCTTCAGAGAAAGGCTACCCCATTATGAGAGCAATGTTTTTTGATTACCCTGATGACGAAATCTGCTATACCTTAGGTGAGCAGTATATGTTTGGTGAGGATATTCTTTTTGCTCCCATTGTAAATCAGGGTCAGACAGTAAAGAGCGTTTACCTGCCCGAAGGTGATTGGATTCTTACTAAAAACAAGCAGGAGTATAAGGGCGGTAAAACCTACGAAATTGAGGCAAAGATTGATGAGTTTGTAGCCTTTGTAAAGAAGGGCAAAAGCGTTATAGATTGCTTCTGATAAAAGGAAGGTGGTTATGTGACAATGGAATATATTGCTCATTTCCACCTGCCCGGTTTATTTGAGTTTTACGATTTTTACAAGGCATTTTTATCCGTTTACAATGAGCACAGAGATTGGTTTTATGAATGGTGCAGAATTGACTCTATCTATGGTGCCCCTGCAGATTGTATATGGGGCGGAGGCAGAGTAGGCTATGGCGATAATGACCCTGTGAAAGTGCTTGAGCTTACCCGAAAGTATGGCATTTCATCCCGTCTCACATTTTCAAATTCGCTTCTTGAAAAAGAGCATTTAACCGATAAAAAATGCAATCGGCTTTGCGAAATGTTTGAGGGTGAAAACAGCGGAATAATCGTAAGCTCCGATATACTGATTGACTATATAAAAGAGAAATATCCGCAGTATTACTTTGTATCTTCCACAACAAAAGTAATTACTGATTTTGATGAACTTAAAAAAGAATTAAACCGAAAAGATTTCAGGTTTGTGTGCCCTGATTTCAGGTTTAATAATGATTTTGAAAAGCTGAATTTATTCAAACAGAGTGAAAAAGCAAAGCTTGAAATGCTTGTGAATGAGTGCTGCGATGTAAATTGCAGGGAGCGAAAGACCTGCTATAAGAATGTAAGCCAGAAGGCACTTATGGCAGATTGTCCCGACCATATCTGCTCATCACCCAAAGCAGGGGAGGGCTATAAATTCTCACGTGCAATGGAGAGCCCTGCGTTTATCAGCATAGAGGATATAAAAAATAAATACCTGCCTATAGGCATCAGCAATTTCAAAATTGAGGGCAGAAGCCTTGGCAGTGCAATAATTCTGGAGTTTTTGCTCTATTATCTTACAAAGCCTGAATATCAGCTTAAGGTGAGAGAAAGCATTTATCTTGACAGCAGTCTTGATTTATTTTAGGGGGAGAAAAATGGAAGCTTATAAGAGTTTATACGAAAATCCAAAAGCAGTTATTGCCATTGTAAGTGACGTGCATATTGATTATAACGGCAGTGAAATAAAAAGAAGAATTAAAATGGTGCGCAAGGCTTTTACCGACGTTGAAGCAAACTGCGATGCAGACGCCCTTATAACTGTTGGTGATACCACATCAAGAGGTGTAAATAAAAACTGGGATGGCGTAAAGGAATGCTTTGAAGGTATTAACCCTGCAAAAAATATTATTTTCACCCTCGGCAATCACGATACATGGGGTGATGATAAGGGCTACGGCGGTTATGAAAAAGCCATTGAGAGATACTATAGCTATAGCAAAGAAATCTGCAACCTTCAGATTGATAAGCCCTACTTTTCAAAAGATATAAACGGCTATAAATTTATCTTTTTAGGCAATACTGAAAGCGGAGCGGACCAGGACTGTGCCGCATTCTCTCAGGAGGAAATTGACTGGCTCAAAGCTGAAATATCTGCTGAGGATGAGCAGAAGCCTGTATTTGTATTTTGTCATCAGAGCGTAAATGGCACACACGGTCTGCCACGCACATGGTCAAAAAAAGAGGACCCCACATGGCCTGCAGATAAGGGCGGTATAGGCATAGATTCCGACTCTGTGTGGGAGATACTGAAATCACATAAGAATGTTTACTTTTTCAGCGGTCATCTTCACATGGCTCTCTGCGGTGAAAAGATGATAAAAAAAGAGGGTTACTCCACCTTTGAAAATAAAGAGGGCGTTACTCTCATAAATGTGCCTTCTCTCACCCGTGAAAATCATCACGGCGAAACTAAAAAAACAGGCACAGGCTTAATGATGGAAATCTATGATAATAAGGTAGTGCTTCGCCCACGCAGGTTTACTAAGGGCAAAATGTTTGAAAAGATAACCTATAAGAATGGCAACCCCTGGTATGAAAGCGAAATAAGGTGACAGTATGGCATTTTTAATAGCAGAAACAACAAAAGAAGAGCGTGAAAAAATTGTAGAGGAGTCACTTGGCAATCTTTCAGATTGTGATGGCTGTATGGGCGGCCTTGCGGAGATGTATCAGGATTACATTGATGGCAAAAAGGAGCTCAGCGAAATAAATATGGCATTCAGGGCAAATTACTACCACGATGACGATATGCCACATAAAGAGAGCTGCCCTATAAACTACGGCGACCCTGAATTTGACCTTATGTTTTAATGGAGATTACTATGGACGATAAGCAAAAATGGATTGATTGGGTGATTGAGCTGCAGAGCCTTGCACAGGCAGGTCTTTACTACTCAAAGGATGTATTTGACCTTGAGCGCTTTCAGCGAATCAGAGATATTACCGCAGAGATGATGGCTCATCAGACCGAGATGCCCTTTGACAAAGTAAAAGAATTATTCTGCAATGAAATCGGCTATCAGACACCTAAAATTGATACTCGTGCAGCAATAATTCAGGATGGAAAAATCCTGCTTGTTAAAGAAACCCTTACAGGCACATGGAGTATGCCCGGCGGCTGGGTGGATATAAATAAATCCATTAAGGAAAACACTGTAAAAGAGGTCAAGGAGGAAGCAGGGCTTGATGTAACTGCAGACAGGCTTATAGCCGTGCACGAAAAGTCAAAGCATTGCAGGCATAATTATCCTTATGGTGTGATAAAGCATTTTGTTTTATGCACAGTTTTAGGTGGTGAATATGCACCTAATTCAGAAACCTCAGAGGCAGGCTGGTTTACCCCCGATAATCTTCCTGAGCTTTCTATAGGCAAAAATACACCTGAGCAGATTGCAATGTGCTTTAAGGCATACAACGACCCTGATTGGGTAGTAGAATTTGATTAAGACTTAAAAAGAGCCCTCAGCGGCTCTTTTCTTTATGCCATAAAGCATAAATATATAAAATATTTTATTTTACTACTACACAAAATAATATGGGTGTGGTATAATAAACTGAATATTTGTAAATTGGGGAGGTGGCGCCTGTGAATTATAGGGACAGCAAGAAACCGGACGACAGAGCATTTGATAAATCAAGAGATAATCAGGATGAGGAGCAGGACCTTATAATTGGCAGAAATGCATCCATGGAAGCGCTCAGAAGCAACAGAGAAATCGACACTCTGTTTGTTGCAAGAGGTGACAGAAGCGGCTCAATAGGTGCTATAATCGCTATCGCTCACGATAAAGGTATAGTAGTAAAAGAGGTGGACCGCCGTAAGCTTGATGGTATGTGTGGCGGTGCTAACCATCAGGGCATTGCAGCCCGTGCTGCAGCCCATAAATATGCAGATGTTGAGGATATAATAAAAGCGGCAGAGGATAAAGGCGAAGAGCCATTTATAGTAATCTGCGATGAGCTTGAGGACCCTCACAATTTAGGTGCAATAATCCGTACGGCTGACGCCTGCGGAGCTCACGGCGTAATCATACCAAAGCGCAGAGGTGTTTCACTCACTTATGCAGTAGGCAAGGTTTCAGCAGGTGCAGTTGAGTATGTGCCTGTTGCAAGGGTAAGCAACCTGCCTCAGACAATAGATGACCTTAAAAAGAAGGGCTTCTGGGTTTATGGTGCTGATATGGACGGCAACCCCTACGATAAGCAGGATTACAGCGGCAAGGTAGCCCTTGTAATCGGCTCAGAGGGTAAGGGAATAGGCCGACTTATCAGAGAGAAATGTGACTTTATAGTTTCCCTTCCCATGAAGGGTAAGATAAATTCCCTTAATGCAAGTGTTGCAGCGGGAATACTTATGTACGAAGTAATTAAGAACAGATAAGGTGAGTAGAATGAGTGATTTTCTTAATTCAATGTCAAATGATGACGAGCTTGAATCAATACTCAGAGAGATGAAGGGTATTAAGGCTGAGGATGAGAATACCGAAGCTGAAGCCTCAAGAAGCTGGTCCCTTGATGATATAGATAAGCTTATTGCAGGCGAAAAGGTTGAGCATAAGCCAGAGAAGCTTGCACCTAAAACATCAAGATTTTTCAGTGATGAGCTGGATTCAGATTTATTCTCCGTTAAGCCTATTACAGAGGATGCTCCTGTAATTGAGGACATCTCTTCAGGTAGCACAGATGACCTTGATGGTCAGGAGAAATTCTTTGAGGAAGAGGCTCAGCAGGATAATTTTGATGCTGAAAGCTTTGAGATTGAAACTGTAATTATGCCTGATGATATTCCTCAGGCACGTGTTAATAAATATAACAATGCTCCAAAAGAGCCCGAAGAGCAGGCTCCGCCCAAAATTGAGGAGGAAAAGCCTGAGGAGAAGGCTCCCATTGATTACAGAGAGAGATTTTTCAAGAAGCTCACCCTTGATGATATCGGCTTTGTGCCTGACAGCGACCCTGAGCCCACAGGCCCTATTGATAAGCCGGGCACAGTAGTATTTAAGCACGATGAGAGCAAAAATGATAATTTCCTTGACCCACTGCCCACAGTAAAGGCTGCAGAGGACGCAAGCAAATTTGATATGGAAAAAACCCGCATTGCAGGTACAGCTGCTCCTGTATCAAAGCCTGCTGAAAAGCAGAATGACGATGTAGAGGGTCAGATTGTACTTACAGGCTTTGTAGATATTCCTGAGGAGGCCATCCCCGAAAAGGATACAGAGGGCAATATGGAAGAGAGCCTCTGGAACAGACGCCAGGAAAAGGCTAAGACCTTTGTTGTTGAGGGCATTGATGACGAAGGCTTCGGCGAAGGCTTTGACGAAATTTCAGAGAATGTTGATGATTACGTAGCTCCTGAGGTAAAAGAAAAGAAGGAGCCTAAGAGCCACCTGCTTGTAGATCACGTAGGCGAATATACAAACGTTTCAGAGAGAAACACCATCTACAATAAGCTGGGCAACAGAGTTAAGAGAAAGCAGAGGTCAGCTATTATAGTAGCTGCAATTGAGGGCGTACTTCTTCTGCTCACAATTGTTCCTGCAATTATTAACCTTTTAAGTGGTGAGGGTGCACTTGGTGCCCTTGCAGGCAATGAATTTTTACTCAGCATTTTAAGTGCAGTGCTTATTATTGTTGCAATAGCTATTGATACAGAGAAATTCATAGACTCCCTCAAGGGTCTCTTCAGCGGTAAAATTACAGGTGACACCGCAGTTGCAGTTGCCGCAGCCGTTGCATTTTTACAGAATACTATTTCAGCAGTTACAGGTGGCGAAACACCTACCTTCGGTGTAATAGCAGTAGCAGGTCTTCTTATCAGCAGAGTTACTGAGCTTATAGATGCAAAGCGTGTATTCAATAACTTTGCAGTGTGTGCCTTTACCTATGAGCATAATATGAGTGCAATTCACAGCCTTGATAATGAGAGCGAAGTATTTGAGCTTGGCAGAGGCTTGCTTATGGGCAATGCAGACCTTATTTATTCATCTAAAGCAGAATTCCCCGAAAACTTCATTAAAAACTCAGACAGCAAGCAGGATAGTGAAAAGTATACATCTATCTTACTTATTGCTTCCCTTGCACTTTCAGCAATAGTTGCTGTTATAGTTGGCGCCGTAATTAAGGATTACAGAGCAGTTCTTGCAGCCTTTGCAGCAGGCGTTACCCTGAGCGCTCCCGTATTTGCAAAGTTTATACCATCATATATTACTTACATCCATAACCGCAGCCTCAACCATGAGGGCACTATGATTGTATCCCTTGATGCAGCAGAAAAGGTTGCATCTGCAAACGCAGTGGTAGTTGACGCAGCAGATATATTTGACCGTGATTCCTGCACAATGCACGGTATGAAGAGCTTTGAAACTATGAGAATAGATGTAGTTCTTCTTTATGCAGCTGCAATGGTTATTAAATCCGGCGGACCTCTCAAGGAGAGCTTTGAGCAGGTTGTAGACGGCAGGCAGGATTTACTTCCCCCTGTAAGAGAGCTTGTTTATGAGGATAAAATGGGTATCTCTGCAAGAATTTATGAGCAGAAGGTATTACTTGGTAACAGAAGTATGCTTACCCACCACAATATTGAAGCTCCCGACCCCAAGCTTGAGGAGAAGTATTCACACGATGGCAGAAAGGTAATTTACCTTGCTGTTAACGAGAAGCTTGCAGCTCTGTTTGTAGTAAGCTACAGTGCAGATGAGGAAACCAGAATTTACTTTAAGCAGCTTGAAAAGAGCGGCATACAGACCCTTATCCGTACAAATGATGTAAACGTAACAGAGGACCTTATTGCTGAAAGATTTGAAATAAACGCAAGTAATTTCAAGATTCTTTCATCTGTTGCAGGCAGACTTTATAAGAGAAGAAAGGATGCCATCAGCGAAACAGTAGAGGCAGGCGTTATTCACGACGGCAAGCCACAGTCTATGCTTAAGGCTATTGCAGCAAGCTGCAAGATGAGCACAAGAAGCAAGATAGGCACAGCCCTTCAGTTTGTGCTTGTGGTAGCTATGGTAGCCCTTACTGCAGTATTTGGTATTACAGGCGCTGTAACAGGTATTGCCACATGGATTGCAATACTGCTTATGATAGGTGAAATAGCAGTTGTTGTAGCTGCACTTACACCTTTTGATTATATCTTTAATAAAAAACAATAAAAAATGCTTGACAATTAAGCATTATTGTATTATTATAACTGCACAACAAAGAAGAGCAAGCAGGCTCTCACCTTCCGGATTTAGTCCAGGTTGGTCAATAGCAGCAGACCTTAAAGGGTCATTTTGCATTGATTAATTACGAGGTGGAGTATGCTCCGCCTCGTTTTTGTGTTATTAAATTTGGGGGTGCTTATTATCAGTAAGCCAGAGCAGCAAATCAATGAAGAAATCCTTGACAAGGAAGTAAGACTTATATCTGAAGAGGGCGAGCAGATGGGCATTATGTCCGCTGAAGAGGCTCTTAAAATTGCAGAGGAAAGAAACCTTGACCTTGTAAAAATTGCACCTATGGCAAAGCCACCTGTGTGCAAGATTATGGATTACGGTAAGTTCAGATTCGAAAAGGCTAAGAAAGAAAAAGAAGCTAAAAAGAATCAGAAGATTATTGAGACTAAGGAAATCAGACTTTCTCTCAACATTGATACTCACGACTTTGATACCAAGATTAACCACGCAAAGAAATTCCTTGCAAGTGGCAACAAGCTTAAGGTATCCATCAGATTCAGAGGCCGTGAAATGGCTCATCCTGAAATAGGCCTTGGCATTATGAAGAAGGCAGAAGATGCACTTGTTGACGATGCCATTGTTGAAAAGCCTGCAAAGCTTGAAGGCAGACAGATGCTTATGTTCATGGCTCCCAAAGGCTCAAAGTAAAAATTATTAAGGAGGATATACAAATGCCTAAGATTAAGACTCACAGCGGCGCTAAGAAGCGTTTCAAGATTTCAAAGGGTGGCAAGCCCATGCGTGCACATGCTTACAAGTCACACATTCTCAACAAGAAGAGCACAAAGCGTAAGAGAAATCTTCGTAAAGTTACAGTTGCTGATACAACTAACGTTAAGCAGATCAAGAGACTTGTACCTTATAAATAATTAACAAATTTACCTAATACTATCGGAGGAAATAAATTATGGCACGTATTAAAGGCGCTACAATGACTCGCAAGAGAAGAAATAAAGTTCTTAAGCTTGCAAAGGGCTACTACGGCTCAAAGCACGCACTTTTCAAGACAGCTAAGCAGGCTGTTATGAAGAGCGGTAACTATGCATACATCGGCAGAAAGCAGAAGAAGAGAGACTTCAGAAAGCTCTGGATCACCAGAATTTCAGCTGCTTGCAAGATGAACGGCATGAACTACTCAACATTTATGAACGGCCTCAAGAAGGCTAACATCGATCTTAACAGAAAGATGCTCTCAGAAATCGCTATTTCTGACCCCGCTGCATTCACAGCACTTACAGAGAAGGCAAAGGCAGCTCTTAACTAAGAGTTACTTTTGATAAACCGCTTTCCCAATAGGGAGAGCGGTTTTCTTTTGTTTATATGCGGGTATAACAGAAAAGCAAAATAATATCAGACCAAAAAGAAAGAGCCCTGATTTTTCAGAGCTCTTTTATGCATATTTGTTTATAACAATATTTGCTATTTCAACCTTTGTTGCACAGGCGTCCATTGCCTGCTTCTCAATATACTTATGGGCAGCCTCTTCCGTCATGCCCTCTTTATCTATAAGCACCCATTTGGCTCGGTTTACAAGCCTTATTTCTTCCATTCTGTCCTCAAGGGTTGAGGCCTTCTTTTCCATCTTGCGCAGCTTTTCTCTGGCAGCCTTCATCCAGTTTACGGCAAGCACAAAGGTTTGGGTTGAGAGGGGCTTTGCAATAGTAAATACACCGCCCTGATTTACTCGTGGGTCTATATCGTCATAATCCTCAGATTTAAGCAGCATAAGGCATACCGTATTGGG
>JAKSQR010000010.1 GCA_024404065.1 Clostridia bacterium
TCACGGATAATACCACGCACTGTAGAGCCTATGTGCATTACGTGAGAGTAACGCTCAATTGAGTGAAGCTTCTCAACCTCTACTGTGCCGAATTTTGAAATTTTACCAAGGTCATTTCTGCCTAAGTCTACAAGCATATTATGCTCTGCAAGCTCTTTTTCGTCAGAGAGCAAATCTGCCTCAAGGGCTTTATCCTCTGCATCTGTTTTACCACGTGGTCTTGTGCCTGCAAGGGGGAAGGTGTGAAGCACGCCATTTTCAAGCTTTACAAGAGTTTCAGGTGATGCACCTGCTACCTCAACATCTGTGCCGCTGAAGTAGAACATGTATGGTGAAGGGTTAAGGGTACGAAGCACTCTGTAAGCATTAAAGAGTGAACCCTCAAAGGGTGCCTCAAGTCTGTTTGAAAGAACAATCTGGAAAATGTCACCCTCTTTGATGTGACCCTTTGCCTTCTCAACCATTTCGCAATACTGCTCGCAGTCAAAAAGAGGCTTAAATTCACCTAAGATATGACCCTTATCATTCTCCTTCTTTTTGCCGTTTACAAGCAAATCTCTCATCTGCTTAAGCTCATATACAGCTTTGTTATATTCGGTTTCAATATCATCAAGTCTTATATTTGAAATAAGCACTATCTTCTGACGGAAATTATCAAAGGCTATTACCTTATCAAAGAGCATTAAGTCTGCGTCCTTGAAGTTTTCGCTATCCTCAACATTACGCTTTGCAGTAGGCTCTGCATAGCACATATAGTCATAGCTGAAGTAACCTACCAAGCCGCCTGTAAATGAGGGAAGGTAGTCAAAATGAGGGCTTTTATAATCTGCTATTATCTGCCTTAAATACTCTGATGGGTTATCAGTTTTAACGGTGATATTGCCCATTTTCATTTCGCCATCTGTAACACTGATTGCCATTTTGGGGTCATAACCGAGGAATGTATATCTGCCCCATTTTTCCATCTCTGCTACAGACTCAAGCATATAGCAATGGGTAGATACATTCTTGAGAATGCGCATAGCCTCAATGGGTGTACAGATGTCGGAAAGAATTTCGCAGCTTACGGGGATTACTTTATACTCACCCTTTGCAGCAAGCTTTTTTACATCTTCAATCTCAGGTAAAAATTTCATAATTGCCTCCTGATAAACAAAAAATCCTTGACAGAAAAAGCTCTGTCAAGGACGAATTTTATAAATCCGTGGTGCCACCTTGATTCACGATAAAATCGTGCACTTTACGGTTACCAACATAACCTTGCAACTGACGTATGCCTCACGTCACAGAATACTCTGCCTTAAGCATTTCACTGTGCCCTCAGCGGCCCATTATGACAACCTGTTACCTGCCCGGCTTTCACCTGCCCGGACTCTCTGTAAGGACATAATTGCCTTTACTCCCGCTTCATCGGTTTTAGTTGACTAAAAAATAGCACAAAAAACTATGTTTGTCAACAAATATTTATAATTTGATTCTTATTATTTATTTAAGAAATTACATTTCTTTCATTCTTTTTTCTTCAATTTCTCTTTGAGCGTCTGCTTTAACCTTGCCTGAGAAATCATTGAAGAACATAGGAATTATTGTAAGCAGGAAGCCTACAGCAGGTACTATTGTAACAAGTGCCAAAAGCATTTTTTGTGTTTCAGGTGTCTGCTGATAGAAAATCTGCCTGCCTGCGTTATCTACAAGGGATTTATTAACAGGCATAAAATCTGTTCTGTCTAAAAGCTGACCAAATACAAAGGTTGCAATAGCTGCATTTACCTTTGATAAGAAGGTCTGGAATGAGAAGCAGACACCTTCGTGCCTCTCCCCTGTTTTCCACTCCATATAATCTACGGAGTCTGCAATAAGTGCGTATGTGATAACGTTGTAAATACCAAGGGGAATGCCCATTAAGAAAAGGAATACCCATAAGAGGTAAATATTTATCTTTGTAACTTCCTGCGCAAAAATCACATAGCAAAGGGCATGTACAACAAGGCCAAAAACTGCTGAGCCGATATAAATCTGCTTTAAGCTGAATTTTTTGCGAAGCATGGGGAAAACAGCCATTGCAGGCACCATACCTACACCAATGGCAACTGTAAGTGTGGTTACGATTGTACCACGGGGAATAAAGAAGCCGTTGTATGCAAGCTTTGCATCTACATTATCTACAAGTATGCTCTGTGCACCGGGCAGGAAATCCTTGAAAATCTTGCTGAAATCTGTGAAATTCTGAATTATGAGATAGTTGCCTACATAGTCAGCACACTGGTTTGCAGTAACCATAGTTGAGCCAAGTATTGAAGCAAAAATTACAATGATGAGCAGCTTATCCTTTGCAAGCACATTAAAGGTTTCCTTAAATGATGGGGTTTTGTCCATCTTGCTTACTCTCTCATTTGAAACAAAGAAAATAAGTATGGAAAGGCAGCAGCCTAAGGTTGCAAATAAAAGTGCGCCAACAAAGAAGCCTCTGTTGTAGCCCATCTTACTCTGATAAAGCACAGGTACAAGCACTGCAGGTAAAATACCACCGAAGGTAGAGCCAAGGCGTGCAGTGGAAATAAATGATGTACGCTCACTTTCAAGGGGAGTGATTACTGATGAAAGGCCCCAGAAGGGTACATCCTGAATTGTGAAAGCAACACCCCATATAATATAGGTGATAAGCGCCCATACAAAGGCTGCTGTTGAGCCCTGCTGGAATGGAGCGGTAAAGAGCAAAACTGTGCTTATGGCAATAGGCACAGGAGCAAATAAAAGATAGGGTCTCATCTTGCCCCATTTAGACCTTGTGCGGTCAACTATCATACCCATTACGGGGTCATTAAGGGCATCAAATACTCTGCCTATAAGTATGATTGTGGTGCCCTGCTTTAAGGTAAGGCCTGCACCATTCTGAAAGAATACCAGAGTAAACATACTCATAAGAGTATAAATACCGCTTCTGCCAAAAGCACCTACTGTAAAGCAGATGCGTTCCTTCATTGTCAAATACTTTTTGTTTTCCATATTATTCCTCAATTATTTCTGACCGTAATATGCGTTTGCACCATGCTTACGGAAATAGTGCTTTTTCTGAATATTTTTGCTTGCTTCCTTTGCACCAAGGGTTTCGCTCAGATATGCCATCTTAGAAACCTCTTCAAGTATAGCGGAATTTTTTGCAGCTGCATCTGCATTCTTGCCCCATGTAAATGGGCCGTGACTATGTACAAGCACACCGGGTACTGCGTTATAATCTATGCCTCTTTCCTCAAAGCATTCAACTATAACCTTACCTGTATTAAGCTCATATTCATCTTTTATTTCAATGCCGTTTAAGTCTCTTGTGCAGGGAATGGCACCAAAAGCAAAATCAGCATGAGTTGTGCCGTAAGGAATAATATCCTTTGCTGCCTGAGCAAAGCCTACTGCAAAAGTAGAGTGAGTGTGAGCAATGCCGCCTACCTCAGGGAAGCTGCGGTAAAGCTCAAGGTGAGTGGGAGTATCTGATGAGGGATTAAGGTCACCCTCAACCTTATTGCCGTCAAGGTCAAGCACTACCATATCAGAGGGCTTCATTGTGGCATAATCCACACCTGAGGGCTTTATTACAACAAGACCCTTCTCTCTGTCAATAGCAGAAACGTTACCCCATGTAAAGAGCACAAGCTTATACTCCACAAGGCTTAAATTTGCTTTGTAAACTTCTTCTTTTAATGCTTCAAGCATAACCATTCTCCTTTATTCAATCAGCCATAAATAGCTGAAATAACAGTTGCGTAAATCTTTGCAGGGTCTTCCATAAATTTGATTTTTATATTCTCTGCCTGAGTAAAATCTGTGGTGTAAAGGGTAAGTGACATTACAGGTGCGTCATTATGAAGCACATTGCATATTACGTTATAGCCCTCACCTGATTTTACTATTACAGCCTTGTTTGAGCCTTCATTACGGTATTTAAGCTGAATTGCTGCAGCGGCGGAAATTGCCCTCTCCTTAACAGTTGCAGGCAGCACACCTACAAGCTCTTTAAGTGACTCTGAGCCTTTCTCTGTAAGGCAAAGCAGCATTTCATCATTTACACTTATACAGCCGTTTTCAATTAAATCTGAAATAGCCTGTGATACCTCAAAATAGTTGGCAAGGTTATTTGTGATAATTGCCTCTACCATCATTTCTGAGGTGATGGAATCTTTAAGTGACTCTATTACATACTCTACAAGTATTTTAATCTGAGTAGTATTTCTTAAACCGCCTTCGGTAACGCCTTCACCAAAAGCATTTATCTCATTATTCATTGTATTCTCCTTAATTTTCAGGCGTCACAGCCTGATTTCAAGTGATTATTTTATCATATTTTACGTTGTCTTTCAACCAACATAAACTCTTTTGACATTAAGGTTTTCTGAGCCGTCATTATCCCCTATGCCTAAAAATTTACCGTCTGGTCCATACACTCTGTAAAGCCCTTTTGCTTTACAATTTTTAACCCTTTCAAGAGATAGCTCACCGCCATTGCTGAAGCGCTTTGCCTGAGCCTCTGAAACTGTAACCTCAGGGTATTCGCTGAGGGCTTTATCCACACTCATAAGCTGAAGGCTGCCATCTTTTGCTGCCTCCTCAAGCTCCTCAATAGTAACTGCTTCGCTTATATTAAATCCGTTTGCTTTTACTCTGTTTAATTTTGTAAGCACTGCACCGCAGCCAAGCACCTCTCCTATATCTGCAATAAGGGTGCGGATGTAGGTGCCTGATGAGCATTCCACATATATTTTATATTCGTTTTCTTCTTCGTTTACATCAGTAACCTCAAGCTTATAGATGGTAACCTGCCTTTCGGGACGCTCCACCTCTTTACCCTCACGGGCAAGGTCATAAAGCCTTCTGCCGTTTACTGATACTGCTGAATACATAGGAGGCACCTGAGTGATTTCTCCCTTAAATCCATCACAGGCTTTTCTGAAATCCTCCGCTGTGGATGTAACCTGACGGGTATTTGTAACCTCACCTGTAATATCAAGTGTATCGGTTGTAATGCCTAATTTAAGGGTAGCCTCATAAGCCTTATCGTGGCTTGGCAGCAGCTCACAAAACCTTGTTGCACCGCCTGCAAGCACAGTCATAACGCCTGTTGCCATAGGGTCAAGAGTGCCGCTGTGACCTATTTTCTTTTCGTTAAGTATGCGTCTTAAAATAGCAATAGCTCTGAAGGATGTAATGCCCTCAGGCTTATTCAGCACAATAATACCAGTCAAGTTCTCACCTCTTTTTGCCTTGAATTAAGTCTGTCAATTTTGAATATTATATATTTTTTACATATACAAGTCAACAATACTATTTATAATGTACTATTGATTTTTGAAATTCAGTAGTTTATTATATTTATGTATTTGATTTTGAATGGAGGTTCTACTATGACTAAGAAAATCCGCAGAGCAATTATAGGCACTGCCGGTGCTGCTGCAGCTGCAGTAAACGCTTACAGAGCTTATAAATTTGTACCCGATATTGTTGATTATGGCACTCCCTCAGAGGAGCATGTTGATGTTGAAAGAGCTATGAAGCACCTTTCAGAAGCTATTTCAATTCCCACAATCAGCTACCCTGAAAAAGAAAAAGTTGATTTTACACAGTTTGATAAATTCCACGCTTTCCTTGACGAAGCTTTCCCCCTTATTCACGAAAAGCTTGAAAAGGAGATAGTGCTTGAGGCAAGCCTTATTTACCGCTGGAAGGGTACAAGAGATGACCTTGACCCCATAGCATTGCTTGCACATCAGGACGTTGTACCTATCTCAGAAGGCACAGAGCAGGATTGGACTCATGAGCCATTCAGCGGCTTTAATGATGGCGAATTTATCTGGGGTCGTGGCGCTCTTGATATGAAAAACCACCTTATGGGCGTTATGGAAGCTGTTGAAACTCTGCTTGAAGAGGGCTTCCAGCCTGAGAGAGATGTTTACCTTCTCTTCGGTCAGGACGAAGAGGTTGTTGCAAACGGCAACGGCGGTGCAAAGAATATTATGCTCACCCTCAAGGAGAGAGGCATTCACCTTGATGCCATAGTAGATGAAGGCGGTGCTATCCTGCCCGTAAACGTAAAGGGCGTTATTGAAAATAAGCACCTTGTTGGTATTGGTATTGCTGAAAAAGGCTACTGCGACTTTGAAATAAGTGTATCTGCAAAGGGCGGTCACTCATCACAGCCTCCTAAGCACACAGCACTTGGTCAGATAGCAGAGGTTATCAGAGACCTTGAAAATAATCAGTTCAAGGCAGAGCTTAAGCCCTTTGTACTTGACCTTTTCTCATCTGTTGGCAGAAACTGCACTTACCCTGTAAGAATGGTAACCTGCAACCTTCCTATCCTTCAGCCTCTTATGAAGACCATTATGTGTCAGATTCCCCCTGCAGCATCACTTATCCGCACCACAACCGGTGTAACAATGGCAGAGGGCAGCCCTGCAGCTAATGTACTTCCTCAGAAGGCAAGCATCATTGTAAACTTCAGACAGATGCCCGGTACAACCGTTCAGGATGTTGAAAATCATATCCGCAAGGTTGTAAGAAATAAAAATATTGAGATTAAGGCTCTTAAGACAAAGGAAGCTTCTTCCTTCTCACCCACAGACTCAAGAGCATTCAAAATTATACATGAGCTTTGCATGCAGGAGGATAAAGAAAACATCGTTGCTCCCTACCTTGTAATGGGCGGCACAGATGCCTGCAACTATGAGCCTATCTGCGAAAACATTTACAGATACTCACCCTATAAAGCAGGTGTTGACCTTCTTCTCTGCACTCATGGTACTAACGAAAGAATCCCCTGTGAGGCTATCGGCCCCGGTGTTGCATTCTTCAAGAGATACATTAAGAAAGCTTCAGCTGAATAATAAATACATTTCAAGGTTCTGTGATTTATATCTCAGAACCTTGTTGATTACAGGTAACTGAAATGAAAACTATTCTTGTAGCCCCTGATTCATTCAAAGGCACACTCTCTGCACAGCAGGTGTGCGATATAACCGAAAAAGCCTTCAAAGACACAATAGGTGAGTGCAACATAATAAAGCTTCCCCTTGCCGATGGCGGTGAAGGGCTTTGCGAATGTATGCACAAAATATGTGGCGGAGATATTAAATCTGCTGCTGTTGCAGGAGTTTTCGGCGAGCCTATGCAGGCTGAATACCTTATGCTCTCTGACGGCACTGCCGTAATTGAAATGGCAGCCTCAGCAGGATTACCCCTTGCAGGCGATAATAAAAATCCCTGCCTTGCCACAACAAAGGGTGTAGGTGAGCTTATGCTTGACGCTGTAAAGCAGGGAGCAAAAAAGATTATGCTGGGTCTTGGTGGCAGTGCTACAAACGACTGCGGCACAGGTATGGCTTACGCTTTGGGCTGGAGATTTTATGATGAAAACAAAAATGAACTCTTCCCCGTTGGCGGTAACCTGCAGGAAATCAAATCTTTTTCTGCGCCTGAAAAGGCATTTCCCATTCCCGTTGAATGTGCCTGCGATGTAAAAAATCCTCTCTATGGCAAAAATGGTGCCGCTTATGTTTTCTCACCACAAAAGGGTGCAGATGAAGAAATGGTTAAAAGGCTTGATGATGGCCTTAAAAATATGGCAGAGATCATCCTCTCTGAAACAGGCAGAAATGTTGCGGAAATTGAGGGTGCAGGTGCTGCAGGCGGGCTTGGTGCAGGTGCGGTTGTTTTTGCAGGTGCAGTCCTTCGCAAGGGCATTGAGATAATCCTTGATACATCTGGCTTTGATTCACTTTTACCTGAGGCTGATTTAGTAATAACAGGTGAGGGCAGACTGGACTCACAATCCGCTCAGGGAAAGGTTATTTCAGGCGTTGCAAAAAGAGCCTCTGAAAAGGGCAAAACAGTAGTAACCCTATGCGGCTGCAAGGGTGACGGAGCAGAGGAAATACTTAACCACGGAGTAAGTAAAATGTACTTCTGCTGCAATGAGCCTAAGCCCTTTGAGCAGGTAGTTAAAGACTGTGAAAAGGACCTTTACAATGCGGCCCTTCTCATAGCAAAAGATTTTAATTAAAGTGTATTTTTCAAAAAGGAAAATAGCAGATTTTATAACCCGCCCTTTTGGCGGGATTTTTTATACGCATACAACACTTATGTTACAGATGCAGGCGTTTTGTATTATTAAATACTATATGTAGTTGTAAATCGTTGACTTTTAATAACATATTGTGATATATTTTACTATGCATTATTATGCAGGGTTAGTATATCGGTAATACGGACGCTTCCCAAGCCTCAGCGGCGGGTTCGACTCCCGTACCCTGCTCCAGAATGTTTTTAAAATTTTTTGTAATTTGATGCAACAGTTTCTTATATAATAAATACTGATATTTGGATAAGAAAGTTATACGGAGGAATAAGGCGTGAAACCCTTCTACAAGGTAAGAGAGTTCAGCGACATAAAAGAGATGCTTGACCAAAGCGCCGAGCTGTATGCCGACAGGGCTGCTTTTGAAATAAAAAAAGGTAACGAGCATTACGAAATTAAATATTCTCAATATATCGAAGAAATCAACGGATTTATTACAGCACTTGTTGCTGCAGGTATTTCAGATAGCTCCATAGCAATCTGCTCAAACAACTGCTATGAATACTGCCTTTCATACATGAGTGCAATCTGCTCCGGTAATGTAATTGTTCCTATTGATAAGGAGCTTCAGATTAACGATATCTTAGGCATACTTAAGGTGTCAAAATCCAAGATTTTAATCTGTGATAAGGGCTTCCTCGGCAGAATTGAGATTGATAAGCTCAGCGATTATAGAATACTCTGCATATCAAAGCCTGATGGTATGTATGAGGAGCTTGAGTGCCTTGCTGATTTTGTAAACAGCGGTATAGAGATGAACAAAAACGGCAACGAGCTTTACAAAAACATAGAGCAGGATGTTGAAAAGCTCTGCACCCTTCTCTTTACATCAGGTACCACAGGTGTTTCAAAGGGCGTTATGCTCTGCCAGAGAAACTTTATTTTTGAAATCAAGGCTGCAATGGGTGTTGTTAAGATTAAGCCTGAGGATTGCGGTATTTCACTGCTTCCCCTTCACCACACCTTTGAAAGCTCAATTATTATTTTCTTTGCCCCATTCTGCGGTGCAAAGGTTACCTTCTGCGAGGGCTTCAAGTATGTTCTTCGCAATATGAAGGAGTTTAACCCCAGCGTATTTGTTGCTGTTCCCCTTGTGCTTGAAACAGTTCATAAGCGCATTATGAAAAAGATTTCTGAGCGCAAAAACGGTGAGCGCAATTTCAAAATCGGTAAAGCTCTCTGCAAGGCAGGCAGCAAAATCGGTCTTGACTTAAAGAAGATATTCTTCAGAGAAATTCAGGAGACCTTCGGCGGCAATATGAGGCTTATAATCTGCGGCGGTGCACCTATTGACCCACAGATTATCAAGGACTTTGACGCTTTTGGTATTCAGGTTATTTTCGGCTATGGTCTTACAGAAACCGCTCCCCTTGCAATCATAAATAACGATAAGGTTCGCTCAACCGATTCAATCGGTGTACCCCTTCCCGGTGTTGATGTTAAAATTATTGATGCTGACGAAACAGGCGTAGGCGAAATCTGCGTTAAGGGCGGTATGGTTATGATGGGTTACTACGAAAATCCTGAGGCTACTGCTGAAGTAATTGATGAGGATAACTTCTTCCACACAGGTGACCTTGGCTTTATTGATAAAAAAGGCCATTACCATATTACAGGCCGCTGCAAGAATGTTATTGTTACTGCAAACGGCAAAAATATTTACCCTGAGGAGCTTGAATATCACCTTTGCAAATCCAACTTTGTAGCAAATGCTATGGTTGAGGGCAAGGATGACTCAAGAGGCGACCTTCAGGTGCATGCACAAATTTACCCTGACAAGGCTGAAATTAAAGACTACCTTGATAAGGAGCCCTCAAAGGAAGAAATTGAGGCTATAATTCAGCAGGTTATTGACGGAGTAAATAATGAGGTGCCAGGCTTTAAGCGTATAAGAAGCTATAAGGTACGTGAAAAAGAATTCAAAATGACCACCTCACAGAAGATTAAGCGAAACGCTAACAAATCCAAATAATACAAGCTGCCATCTGATTTTCAGGTGGCATTTTTCTTTGTAAAAACAGTAATTCAGGTAATAATTTATAAATTGTTTACAAAATAACAAGGATTGTCTCAATAATTTTTTTATAAATAATACTTAACATTTTTATTATAAAGTGATATAATATGCCCCACGTGATTATATAAATATCTGTCGGATTTTTTCCGGATTTAATAAAACAAAGGTGGTGCTTTCTGTTTTTTATGAAAAACGGTAAGAGAAAACTTAAAGCTCTCCTCAGCATTCTTATCTGCCTTATACTTGTATTTGCAGCAATTCTTGGTGCAAAGGCACGTGAATTTCTTTCACTGATTGATTATAACGATGGTAAGATTGATAACGGAGATGCTTCAATCAAAATAGAATCAACTATGGCTGATGAAGAGGATATGAATTTCCAGACCATCAACGACATTCAGGCTGACTCCATCAAGGACCTTGTTAAAACATGGGCTACAAACGGTGGCGAAAAGCTTCAGAGCAAATCTGTAATCAATGTTCTTCTCATCGGTGAGGATAACGATGACGGCTCACACCGCTCTGACTCTATGATTCTTGCATCAGTAAACACCAAAACACAGACCATTACCCTCTGCTCATTCCTTCGTGACTCCTACACTTATATGGAGATTAACGGCTCAGAGCGTTATGACAAAACCAACCACGCTTACTGCTGGGCAGGTGCTGCAAAGGTAATGGAAATCCTTTCCAACAACTATAAAATCAACATTGACCACTTTGTTTCAATAGATTTCAAATCCTTTGAAAAGGTTATTGATTTGCTTGGAGGTGTTACAGTACCCGTTACTGAGAGCGAAGCAAACTATATGAACCGTACCACAAAGATTAAGGGCTTTGAAGCTGGCGACAGTGTTACACTTGACGGCAAGCACGCACTTGTTTACTCCCGTATCAGAAAGCTTGACAGTGAGGTTGAAAGAACAAGAAGACAGCGTGAGGTTATTGCTTCAGTTGCACATAACGTAAAGGCTTCATCAATAAATGAGGTTAATGAGCTTGCTCAGACCTTCCTGCCCTACATTTCAACCAACTATAAAAAGACCGAAATTCTCTCCCTTGCAAGCAAGGCATTAAGTGAAGGCTGGTTTAACTACACAATCAAGGGTATGGTTGAGCCTTCAGAGGACCTTCGCACAGGCGTAAGAGGCTTCCGCACCTACACAGGCAACCTTGATGTATGGATTGTAGACTACGTAAGGGCTGCTCAGGAGGTTCAGAACGCTCTTTACGGCACTACTAATATAGAAATAGGACCTGATCATAAGTCACCTACCTACTATATGAATGGTAACTACTCTTATGATTATGAGGATAACGATGGCGAAACCTCACGTTACTCATATTCAGGCGACTCTATTTTTGGCAATCTTCCCTCTTACTCAAATCCCTTTACAAGAGATACTGAGCGCTCATCCACAAGCTTTGCAGACAGGCTCTCCTCAAGGCAGGAGCAATTTACTGCAAACAGGGAAGAAACTACAAGGCAAAGCTATTTCCCAGACTCATCTGACGATGAATAAACACTAAGCTGCATCACATGGTGCAGCTTTATTTTTTATAAATATTGAATTTAACCTGCTCTTTATGTATTATTGTTTTATAAAGCAATCAGGAGTGAATGTAATGAATAAAAAAGTTATAATTTCAATTGTTGGAGTAATACTTGTTTGTTTGCTTATTTTCATTATAAGTGTATCAAAGCCTGAAAAAGTAAAGGAAACCCCCTCAGAAATTTTTACTGAGGCACTTACTGATACTACAAGAGAACGTTTTACTGTAACAGTAAACGGAGATGTAATCAGCCCTGAGGAGATTGAATATTTTACAAAACGAAACAGAGAAAAGGTTATGAATGACTATGCTTCAAGGTATGATATTTCAGGTGTGGAAAACTTCTGGTATAGCCGTTTTGATGGTGTAATACCTGAGGATACCCTTTACGACATCTGCCTTGAAAATGCTGTACAGTATAAAGTTGCTTTTCAGCTTATGAAGGAAAATGGCATTTACGATACCACAAGCTATGCTGATTTTTATAAGATGGCTCAGGAGTATAATAAAAACAATGAAGGTAAGAATGTTACCTCAGGCTTAAGCCGTATAGATATGGATAATTTCTACACATACTACTTCAGCTCAGGCAAAGCAAAGCTTGAAAAAATATTAGATACCCTTGATATCGACAGCTACATAAATGATAAAATCAATGAGGCAGAAATAATAAACCGATAATACTTTAGTAATCATATATGTATATTATTAACTATATGTGTATATTATTCTTGACACTATATATAGTTATATGATATATTCTATTACATAATTTTTCAGAAAGGCAGGTAATACCAATGTATAATGATTACCTTGATACAATAGCTTTTGTAAAGAAGTATGACGCTGAAGTTGCTGACGCTATGGAGCTTGAAATCGGCAGACAGAGAAACAACCTTGAGCTCATCGCTTCTGAAAACATCGTTTCCCCCGCAGTTATGGCTGCTATGGGCAGTGTTCTTACAAACAAATATGCTGAGGGCTACCCCGGAAAGAGATATTACGGTGGCTGTCAGTATGTTGATATCGTAGAGAATATCGCAATTGAAAGAGCTAAGGAGCTTTTTGGTGCTGAGGCTGCTAACGTTCAGGCTCACTCAGGCGCACAGGCAAATATGGCTGCTTACGCTGCAATTATACAGCCCGGCGATACCGTACTTGGCATGAGCCTTGCACATGGCGGTCACCTTACTCACGGCTCACCTGTAAATGCAAGTGGTAAGCTCTATAACTTTATCGCTTACGGCGTAAATGATGACGGCTTTATTGACTATGATGAGCTTGAAAAGATTGCTAAGGAAAATAATCCTAAGCTTATCGTTGCAGGTGCATCTGCTTACCCCAGAACAATAGATTTTGAAAGAATCGGCGCTATTGCAAAATCAGTAGGCGCATACTTTATGGTAGATATGGCTCACATTGCAGGTCTTGTAGCTGCAGGCCTTCATCCATCACCCGTACCCTATGCTGATATCGTAACTACTACCACTCACAAGACTCTTCGTGGTCCCAGAGGCGGTCTTATCCTTTGCAAGGAAGAGCTTCTTCCCGCAATCAATAAGGCTATCTTCCCCGGCAATCAGGGTGGTCCCCTTATGCACATTATTGCTGCTAAGGCAGTTTGCTTCGGTGAAGCACTTAAGCCCGAATTCAAAGAGTATCAGGCAGGCATTATGGCTAACTGTAAGGCTCTTGCTGATGGTCTTACCAAGAGAGGCATTAACCTTGTTTCAGGTGGCACAGATAACCACCTCTGCCTTGTTGACCTTCGTGGCACAGGCGTTACAGGTAAAGAGCTTGAGCACAGAATGGATGCTGTTCACATCACAGCTAACAAAAATGCTGTTCCTAATGACCCTGAGAAGCCCTTCGTAACAAGCGGTGTTCGTCTTGGTACTGCTGCTGTTACTACAAGAGGTCTTAAGGAAGAGGATATGGATATTATTGCTGAGTGCATTGCTCTCTGCGTTACTGACTTTGAAGCTAACGAAGAGAAGATGAACAAGATGGTTGCTGACCTCTGCGCAAAATATCCCCTTTACGAATAATCTATAAATAGTTATCCCCTCTCAGTTTAATGCTGAGAGGGGATTTTTTTGCTTTGTTATTTTATAATTTCGTCAAGTATTACATTTGCCACATCAGATTTACTCATAAGCTCAAGCTGAGTTTCGCTGTCAGGTGTGATAAGTGTAACTACATTTGTATCTGTGCCG
Organism: Clostridia bacterium; assembly: GCA_024404065.1. GTDB lineage: Bacteria > Bacillota > Clostridia > Oscillospirales > Acutalibacteraceae > CAG-177. The sequence goes on from JAKSQR010000010.1 coordinate 13,910, forward strand.
AAGCCTGCGCCCTCAGTTTTAATACTGTTGGCAACAATCATATCAAGGTTTTTCTTTTTAAGCTTTGCTTTTGCATTCTCAATAAGATTCTCTGTTTCCATAGCAAAGCCGCAAAGGTAAAGACCTTCTTTTTTATTCTGACCTATTGTGCCTAATATATCCTGAGTGCGGCTGAGCTGAATGCTCATATCGTCATCACTCTTTTTAACCTTTTCATCATAGGTTACTGCTGGCTTATAATCTGCAACAGCGGCAGCCATTATAATAACATCCTGCTCATTACTGCGGCTGATTACTGCATTTGCCATATCCTCTGCAGATACTATGGGCACATAGCTTACGCCATAAGGAGCTTTAAGGCTGACAACACCTGAAACAAGGGTAACCTCTGCTCCCCTTCTGCGTGCTTCAGTTGCAATGGCATAGCCCATTTTACCTGATGAATGGTTTGTAATATATCTTACGGGGTCAATTTTTTCCTGAGTTGGTCCTGCGGTTACAAGCACCTTTTTGCCCTGTAAATCCTTTACTGTGAGGGCGTCCTCAATACGCTCCATAAGCTCCTCAGGCTCTGCCATTTTGCCGTCACCTGTATCACCGCAGGCAAGGTAACCATTGGCAGGGTTTATTATTTCAAAGCCGTATTTTACAAGAGTTTTAATATTATCCTGAGTGATTGGATTTTTATACATACGGGTATTCATTGCAGGAGCTACAAGCTTGGGGCAATCGCAGGCAAGCAGGGTTGTTGTCAGCATATCATCTGCAATGCCGTGAGCTGCCTTTGCAATTATATCGGCTGAAGCGGGAGCAATAAGAAATACATCCGCAAGCTTTGCAAGTGATACATGCTCCACATTAAACTGAAAATTGCGGTCAAAGGTATCCACAAGGCACTTTGTACCTGTAAGTGTTTCGTAAGTAATGGGGTTTACAAAGTTAAGGGCATTCTTAGTCATAATAACAGTAATATTTGCCCCTCGTTTTTTAAGGGATGAGCAGAGAGTGGCAATTTTATATGCCGCAATACTGCCTGTAACACCTATTACTATGTTTTTATCTTTTAATCTGTCCATATTATCACTCTTCTGTATTTTTATCGTAAATATACTTAAGACCTCTGAGAAGCATATACTCGTCCATTATGATTTCATGCTTACAGTTGGGTATAATGCAGGGTACTAAGCCGCCTGTTGCAACTACCTTTGCCTCATAGCCAAGCTCCTCAAACATACGGTCAATAATGCCGTCAATGGATGCTGCCTGACCTATGATAATACCGCTCTTCATACAGTCAACAGTATTTTTGCCTATTATCTTTTTGGGAGCTTCAAGGGAGATACGTGGAAGCTGAGAGGTTTTGGTTACAAGGGAATCAAGTGATGACCTTACACCGGGTATAATCATACCACCCACAAAGTTTTTATTTTTATCAAGTACGGTTACTGTGGTAGCTGTGCCCATATCAATCATAATAAGGGGTGCGCCGTAATCGTGAAGACCTGCCACAGCACCTACAATTAAGTCTGAGCCTGCTGATGATGGGTTATCAATGGCAATATTTATGCCTGTTTTTACGCCGGGACCTACAAGCAGAGGCTTAACACCTGTGTACATATCAATTGCGTTTATAAGTGTCTGATTAATAGGAGGTACAACAGAGGAAATAATTGCACCGCTTATCTGGGCTTTATCAACATTATGTAAATTCAGAATTGCCTGAAAAAGCACTACATACTCAAGGTCGGTTTTGGAGGTATCTGTTTTGATTCTTTCAGCAAAAAGGACCTGGTCACCATCCATAACACCTGCCACAATATTTGTGTTGCCTACATCAACTGTTAAAAGCATAATATCACCTGAAAAAATTATTTTTTGCTGCCTTTTGACATACCCTTAACTGCCTTTGAAACTGCAAGGGCAACGCTGCCGCCTAAAATACAGCCTGTTACTGCCTCAATAACGCCCTGTACACCTACAAGTAAAATTACAAACATAAATGGGTTTGCAGCACCCTTATCTGCAGCTAAGCCCTGTACGTAATCACTATTCCAGAAGAAAGCAATAAGGCTGCTCATAAAGAGGAGTGTGTTAAGAAGTGGACAGCAGATAGCTGAGATATAGTATGCGGGAATTTTAAGAGGCTTAATCTTTGATAAGCCTGCAAATATAAGACCTACAAGTAAGCCCTCAAGTAATCTTGGTACAATAGCTGTAAAGAGTGCGCCGAAAGGCATTACCTGGAAAAGTACGCCCATCATACCAACGCCCTTGATAGCATTGTAGCTGCTTGTAAGACCAAAAACGCCGCCGCAAACAAGACCGCCTACAGGTCCAAGAAGGATGGCGGCTAAAGCGACGGGTATAGTTACCAGTGAAACAGACAAAAAGGGTGTGTGAATTGTGCCTAAGGGTGTAAGACCCATAAGCAGGGTAAGAGCTATAAGCATAGCAAGCTGAGCTATGTATAAGTTCTTTTCAAAGCGGGTTTTGTTTGTTGTTACGTTATTCATTTTTTACTCCTTTCCCTGATAAAACGCATTTAGCTGCTTTTCAGGTACGAATATTTAAGCATATTCACAAAGGAGCTCCTGCCCTTCATTCTGCCCGTAACTCAATAGCTGTAATATCAGCTTTGAAGGCTTATGTAAGGCTCAATTTACTGTTTTAAAGGATGTATTTCCCCTTCGGAATAATACTCACACGCTATATATAACATATAATTATTAACAAATCAAGACATAAAATAGTCCGCTCTCAAAGAAAGCGGACTTTATTATTACATAAATACTGTAAATTCAAGCACAAGATATACAACCCAAAGGATGAAAAGTATGCCCTTTGCGTCAAGGAAAGCGCCTAATCTTGTAATGCCTGCAAGTGGTAAATTAAGCTTTGCAATCGCTGACTTTGCTACGCTCTTTTTACCTAAGGGACCATAAGCCATGCTCCAGTAATTGATTATATCCTCAGTAAGGGGGAATACATTACAAAGAAGGCTTACACCAAGGTACATAGCAATTAAATAAATGTAGAATGGGTACATACTTTCTATGCCAAGGGTGTGAAGAAACTGTAACAGCTTATTGCCCACTGCAACAGAAATATCTACCTTATCCCAAGGGGTAATGCCCATATACTTAATACTTAAGAAACCAAAGAGGAAGAGGGCTGAGCCCATATTGTAATTCATAAAGCCGGGGCCTGTTGCCATAAGCCATGCAGACCACTGAGTTTTTGCAAGTGAATGCTCAATGTGACCGCTTGCCTCATCTCTTCTTACATACTTGCCGGGCTCAACCTGAAGCATTAAAATCTTGCAGGTTATATGCTCCCAGAAGGCTCTCATATATGCACCGGGGAAGCAGATATACTTTGAAATAATATAAAGGATTGTCATATTAAATCTCTGCCTCCTTCTGTAAGTAATTTCTTAACATCAACCTTACCGCTTATAACATCTGCCATAAGCTTTTCACTCTTTGAATCAACAAAGGATGACTGCATATCCTCAAGGGCGTCATCATTAGCTGATTTGCCATTGCCATACTTAGCATAAAACTCAGTAGCAACATATTCAGATGCAAGCACCTCATCTGTAATACCTGATGAGTTACCATTCATATACATTATGTTAAGAATTTCATCAATCTCAATTGCTGTATCATAAGCCTCTACATACTTACCCTCATAAAGGTAGATAAGGAGAAGCTGACGGTGAATTTCGGGACCGCCGTTATAACCAAACTTGCTTATACCCTCTTCGCAAAGCTGCTTTGCAAGGGTGTAGTTGCTGTTTGCTCTTGCAAGTATGATATTAAGGCAGTAGTTAGAGTAGCTCTGCTCAAGCTCAAGAGTAAGGTTATTCTCTGTAAACTTTTCAACGTACTTTTCTGCCTCATCAAGCTCGCCGTTTATGATGTAAATTTTAAGCCTCTGTGCTGCTACATCATAGTTGCTTATATCTTTTTTGTAAAGCTCATCACAAAGCTTTGTTGCCTCATCAAGGCGACCTGCATCTATAAGCAAATCAATATAGGGGCTGTAATAGAAGCTGTAATATTCTTTCTTTTGCTTCTGTGCTGCCTTGTGTGCAGCGTCAAGATACTTGAGCTGAGTTTCATTATTAAGCATAAAACCGCTTGCAATATCATACTGAAGGAAGCTGAGCCAGAAATCATTTACGTTTTCCTTGCCACGGAAGGATTCCATCTTATCAAGATATTCCTGACCCATACTGTCTGTAGGAGCAACATCACCCTGAATAATATCACTCAGGTTTTCAAAGGTGTTGCCAAACTGCTCATTGATAAGGTTTACCTCATCGCTGTATTCCTTACACTCATTATAAAGCTTATTGTGTTTAAGATAGCCCTGACTATTTACAAAAATATAATCTGCATACTGGTATGATGTTACAGGGTTGTGCATGTGGCTGATAGATTCAAAAATTCTGCCCTGAAGACCACAGCCTACCTTAAGATAGGGGTTAAATAATTTAACATCACCTAAAATATCAGTAATAGAAGAAAGTGACTCTTCAACTGCAGCATAGTTGTTGTAGGCGGTAAGCCAGTTATTGCTGCTTGCTGATACATTGCCCTTAACTGTCTGAAGACAAGGTACGCTGATAAGAATAATAACTATACAGCAGAAAAAGGAAACTGCCATACCTACAAGGGCACCGATTATACCACCATAGGGCACCTTTGTGTGTAAAAGCTCCTTTTCACAGCTATAACAGAATTCGTGACCATAGCTTACTGTTTTAACTCCGCAGTGGGGGCAGATTCTTTCACCTTCCTCTGCCTCTTCAAAAAGCTCCTCTGCAGCGTTTTCGGTTTCTTCCATTTCTTCAACTTCTTCTGTTACTTCTGCTTCTTCAATTATTTCAGGCTTTGAACTTGATTTTCTCTTGCTCAATCTGTTCATCCTCTCAACTGGAATTTTACTTTTTAGATTTTAACACTATTATCAGTATTTATCAAATAATATTTGAATAATTTACAATTTGTTTATGAGCGCCATAGCTTTCTGTCAAGGCTTCTGAACTGCACCGCCTGTGCAATGTGACTTGCTTCAATGGTTTCACTGCCATCTAAATCGGCGATTGTTCTTGCAACCTTAAGCACCTTATCGTAGGCTCTTGCAGAGAAATCAAGCCTTTCAAAAACCTGCTCAAGCATCTGCATTGCCTTAGGTGTGGGGTTGCAGTATTTCTTTGTCATGGCAGAATCCATCTTGGCATTACAGCTTATGCCTGTGCCTTTAAGCCTCTCCTGCTGAATTTTTCGGGCTTTGTTTACTCTTGCTCTTATATCTGCACTGCACTCACCCTGCACCTTTGATGAAAGCTTTTCAAAATCAACAGGTGGTACCTCAATGTGAATATCCATACGGTCAAGCATAGGGCCTGAAATGCGGGCAAGGTAGCGCTGAGCTGCACCTGAGGGGCAGGTGCACTGCCTTTTAGGGTGTCCGTAGTATCCACATGGGCATGGGTTCATTGCACACACTATCATAGCAGAGCAGGGGTAGGTAATTGAGCCGCTTGCTCTTGAAATTGTAATTATATTATCCTCAATAGGCTGTCTTAATACTTCCATTGCCTGACGGGAAAATTCGGGAAGCTCATCAAGGAAAAGTACGCCGTTATGAGCAAGGGAAATTTCACCGGGCTTTGGCACTGCACCACCACCGGAAAGGCCTGCTGTGGATACTGTGTGGTGAGGTGAGCGGAAGGGTCTTTCTGTAATAAGTGATACACCCTCGGGCAATACGCCTGCTATGGAGTAAAGCTCCGTAGTGCGAAGGCTCTCTTCAAAGCTCATATCAGGCAGTATGGATGGCAGTCTTTTTGCAAGCATGCTCTTCCCTGAGCCTGGAGGTCCTACCATGAGAATATTATGACCGCCTGCGGCTGCTACCTCAAGAGCATAGCGTGCCTCCTGCTGACCCATTACATCTCTGAAATCCGGCATAGGAGGTCTGTTTGCAATCTCCTTTGCGGCATCAAAGGTTACGGGGCTTATGGGGCTTTCACCTGTAAGGTGACCTATCATCTCTTTTACTGTTTCAACTGCATAAACCTCAATGCCATCTACAACGGAGCTTTCAAGAGCATTTGAAAGAGGTACAAACACACGCTTTATGCCTGATTTTTTAGCTCTGATAACCATAGGCAACGCACCATTTATATGGCGTACATAACCATCAAGTGAAAGCTCACCTATAAAGGCACAATCATCGGTTTCACAGTTTAATATATGACCCGCCTTCATTATTGCCACAAGAATGGGTAAATCGTAAAGTGGACCCTCCTTGCGTACATCTGCAGGGGAAAGATTTATTGTAATATGGCTTGTGGGGAAGGAATAGCCGCTGTTTTTCATAGCAGATTTTACTCTGTTGCGGCTTTCGTTTACGGCAGCATCCGGCAGACCTACCACATCAATTTTAGGCATACCGTTGCCGTAGTCTACCTCAACGCCTATCATATAGCTCTCTATACCATAAAGACCCATGCTGTTAATACGGGCAAACATTATATCACTCCAAAACGAACATATATTATAATTTTATCACACCTATATATAAATAACAATAATTAAATTATTTATTAAAATTAGGTATTTTTCTTTTTTAGAAATAATGTTATAATATATAATGCTATATTATATGGTGGATTATTATAGAATGCCAATTTATTGGCAATTGTGAGGATATAAAATGAAACGATTTTTAAGCGCACTGCTGGCTGTTGCCATGGTGCTTTCACTGAGTGCCTGCAAATCAGGTGGCTCAGGTAAAAATATAGTTTACCCCATATCAGTTTCGCCCTACACCCTTGACCCTCAGTATGCAAAGGACAGCGGTGCGCAGCTGATTATAAATAACATTTTTGAGGGCCTTGTACGCCACGATGCAGAGGGTAAAATCATACCCGGTATTGCCACAAAATGGGAAACCTCAAAGGATGGTCTTACATGGACCTTCCACCTGCAGGATGGCACAGAATGGTACTGCCCATCTTCACTTAAAAACTTATTTGGTGACGATTTTTATAAGAAATTCTCTACCGAAACTGTAAAGGCAAGGGATTTTGTATTTGCCTGTCAGCGTACCGTAGACCCTCAGATGAATTCATCCTTCGCTCACAGAATGCTTGTAATTCAGAACGCTTCTGAAATAATTGCAGGCGAAAAATCCCCTGCTGAGTTAGGCGTAACTGCAACTGATGACAATACCCTTGTATTCAGGCTTACAGAGCCCTGCAAAAATTTCCTTGACAGGCTTACTGAAAATGAATTTATGCCCTGCAATCAGGAATTTTTTGCCGCTATGAATGGTCGCTACGGCATAGATGCAAGGCATATAATCTGTAATGGTCCTTTCTATGTAAGCAGCTGGGACCCCGAAAACACAATGACATGCAAGGTTAATAAATACTATGCAGGCTCACAGACTGTTTTGCCATCATCAGTTATCTTTGCTTTTGCAAACAGCAATGAGGATGTACTTGCAAAGCTTCAGTCCGGCAACCTTTCCTGCGCACTTCTCCCCCCCGAAAGCAAGCTGCCTGAAAACATCACAGTAGAAAAAGAATTAAGAGATACCGTTTACGGTCTTGTATTTAACTGCAAGGACCCTGTACTTGTAAATGGTAATATACGCAAGGCTCTGTGTATGAGTATAAACCGCAAGCTTTTTGATGTAGGTGACGAAAATCACATTGCTCAGAGCGGTCTTATTCCACCCGTATGCACAGCCGTATCAGAGAATTACCGCAGCTCTGTAAAAGATAAATCCCCTGCTATTTTAAGAGATGTTAAAAAGGCTCAGGCTCTGTACGCAAAGGGTCTTGAAAAGCTGGAGATTGAAAGCACTGAGTTTACTGTGCTTTGTACTGAGCAGTTTGAAATTCCCCTTAAAACTCAATTCCAGACCTGGCAGAAGCTTTTCGGTCTTGATTTTTCAATCAAGGTAAAGGTTATGGAGGCTAACGAAATTACAAAGGCTGTAAATGATGGCGATTTCCAGATTGCACTTGCCGGTATTCAGTCTACATATACCGACTCCACAGGCTTTATCTCACAGTTCAGAGATGGTGATTTATTCAATTATAACTCAAAGAATTTCAAAGAAATTGTAGATAATCTGCTTAAAGCAGAGGTTGAAAAGGATGTTATAGACGGCTGCTTCGCTGCTGAGGAATATCTGCTGCAGCAGGGCGTATGCTATCCCTTATACACAAAAGCAAGCCGATTTGTTGTATCCAAAGATGTTGGTGATATTTATATGCTTGGCTCAGAGGATACCATCTGCTTCATAAACGCAAAACGCTACGACTAAAGGAGGAAGGAATAATGGAAAAAGGAACAAAAGGCATTGCAGCAGGCATTGGCACAGGCTCCGTTATTGCAAGTATTCCTGCCCTTACTGGCGTAGTAATAAACACACTTTCAAAGCCAAAAGATATGGACGATATGCTTAAGGCTGAAAATGGTGAAATTATAAATTGCTCAGGTGAAAAAGTGCTTCTTAAAGGTGTAAACCTTTGTGAGGTGCCATTTACCTGCCTTAAAAATGAGGAAGCCTTTGAGGGAAGTGCAGATGAAATTTTTGACGCTCTCAAAGAAAGATTTGGTCACTACGGCGCCCGTGAGGTATTTAACACCTGCTTTGCAGGTGCATATACCCCTGATGATATCAAGGCTCTTGCAAAAATGGGCATAAACTGTGTTAATATTCCCATGCGCTCCGTTTTGCTTGCAGAGGCATTCAAGAGCAAGAAAAATCAGATTCATTTTGCCAAAATGGATGCCCTTATAAAAGCATGCAAAAAGGCAGGAGTTTATGTAATACTCAGCCTTGAGGAAAAGCCTGAAAAGGACAAAGAAATAGTTAAGCTCTGGGAAAAGATTGCAAAGCACTACGCAAAAGAAACTGCTATTGCAGGCTATAATCTTATTGCTTCACCTGACGGAGATTTATCTTCACTTTGTAAAACCTACTCAGCTGTAATTAAAGCTTTACGCAAACTGCAGGATAACCATATAATTATACTTTCAGCTAAAGATATTGCTGATGCTGATAAAATTATGAAGGCTGATGACAGCAATATTGCCTTCGGCTTCAGCCTTAAAACCGCTACAATTACCGATAACAATCAAAAGCTTGAGGCAGTTAAAGCTGTAAAGAATAAAGGCTGTGCAGTTATAGGCACAAACCTTTACCCTGCAGGCTATGAGGAAACTGCCACTGCCCTTACAAACGAAGGTATAGGCTGGTGTATGGGTGGCTTAAA
>JAKSQR010000100.1 GCA_024404065.1 Clostridia bacterium
CAGCTTGGTGAGGCTCTTTTTGAAAAAATGGGTCTTCCCGCAAAGAAAAAGACAAAAACGGGCTATTCTACAAACGCAGAGGTGCTTGAAAGCCTTGCTCAGGATTTCCCCGTAGTTGCAAAAATTCTTGAGTATCGTACACTTGCAAAGCTGAAATCCACCTACTGTGATGGCCTTATCAAAGTAATAGGTGAGGATGGCAGAGTACATTCTACTCTTAATCAGACAGAAACCCGCACAGGTCGTATTTCATCCTCAGAGCCTAACCTTCAGAATATTCCTGTCCGCTCACCCTTAGGCAAGGAAATGCGCAAATTCTTTAAGGCATCTGATGGCAATGTGCTTATAGATGCGGACTATTCACAGATTGAGCTTCGTGTGCTTGCCCACATGGCAAACGATAAAAATATGATTACCGCTTTCAATAACGGTGATGATATTCACACAATTACAGCATCTCAGGTTTTTGATATGCCTGTAATGATGGTTACACCAATTATGCGTAGCCGTGCAAAGGCAGTAAACTTTGGCATAGTATACGGAATAGGTGCTTTCTCACTTTCAAAAAATATCGGTGTAACAGTTAAGGAAGCCGATGCTTACATTAAAGGTTACCTTGATAATTTCAGCGGCGTTAAAGCCTATATGGAAAAGGTTGTAGCAAATGCCAGAAAAACAGGCTATGTAGAAACTCTTTACCACCGCAGAAGGTATCTGCCCGAGATTCAGTCATCCAACGGCAATCTTCGTGCTGCAGGCGAAAGAATGGCAATGAATATGCCAATTCAGGGCACAGCAGCAGATATAATTAAAATTGCTATGGTACGTGTATGGCAGACTCTTGAAAAGATGAACTTTAAGGCAAAGCTTATACTTCAGGTACACGATGAGCTTATTGTTGAGGCACCTGAGGAGGAAGCAGATATAGTTAAATCTATTCTCAAGAGAGAGATGGAAAATGCCGTTGAGATGAAGGTTTGTATGCTTGCTGATGTAGGCAAGGGCAAAACCTGGTATGACGCAAAGGACTGATTATGAATTACACACTTGTAAAAATGAGTGAAGAGCATATAAGCCAGCTTGCAGAAATAGAAAAAATCTGCTTCCACTCACCATGGACAGAGGATGGGCTTCGTGAGGAGCTCACAAACCCTATGGCACATTTTTATGTAGCTGTTGCTGATAAGGTAATAGGCTATATGGGTGTTATAGAAATCTGTGGTGAGGCAAATGTAACGAATGTTGCTGTGCTGCCCGAATATAGAGGCTGCGGCATAGGTAAAGCACTTGTTAAGAATGCGATTGATGGAGCTAAGGAGCGAAAGTGCGAATTTATTACTCTTGAAGTCAGAGAGAGTAATTTGCCCGCTATCAATCTTTATAAATCCTTTGGCTTTCAGCAGGTAGGCGTAAGAAAGAATTTTTATTCTGACCCTACCGAAAATGCTCTTTTAATGACTATAAATTTTTAAGAGGTATCCTATGAAAATACTTGCAATTGAATCCTCCTGTGATGAAACAGCTGCTTCCGTTGTAGAGGACGGCAGAAAGGTTTACTCAAATGTAATAGCATCACAGGTTAAGGAGCATATTATATATGGTGGCGTTGTGCCGGAGATTGCATCCCGTATGCACGCCGAGGCAATAAGCGGCGTTGTAAAGGAAGCACTTTTGCAGGCAGATTGCACCCTTGATGATATTGACGCAATCGGTGTAACCTACGCACCTGGTCTTATAGGTGCATTGTTGGTAGGCGTTAATTTTGCAAAAGGACTTGCCTATGCAAGTGGCAAGCCTCTTATTCCTACTCATCATCTTCGCTCCCATATAGCAGCAAATTACATTACATCTCCTGAGTTGAAGCCGCCATTTTTATGCCTTGTTGTTTCAGGCGGTCACAGCCATATAGTTGCAGTAAATGACTATACTGATTTTAAGATTATAGGCCGTACCCGTGATGATGCAGCAGGTGAGTGTATGGATAAATCAGCCCGCAGTATGGGCCTTGATTACCCAGGCGGTGTAAACCTTGACAGAATAAGTAAAGATGGTAACCCACTTGCCTATAAATTACCAAGGCCAAGAGTTGATGGATGTAAATATGATTTCAGCTTTTCAGGATTAAAAACAGCAGTTGTAAATACAGTGCATAATGCAAAGCAGAAGGGCGAAGAAATAAGCGTGCCTGATTTAGGTGCATCCTGTATTCACGCAGTTACAGAGTGCCTTGTTTCAAACACAGTTGAGGCTGCAAAGGAATATGGCTTTAATAAAATTGCCCTTGCAGGCGGTGTATCAGCAAACTCTGTTTTAAGAAGAAAAATGACAGAGGTCTGTGAGAAAAACGGCTGGGAATTATATATGCCAGACCTTAAATATTGTGGCGACAATGCTGCTATGGTTGGCTCACAGGCTTATTACGAATATTTAAGTGGCAATATAGCTTCACTTGATTTGAATGCCCGTGCCACAATGCCAATTGATACCCTTGAATGATGAGAATTTATATTGATGCAGATGCCTGCCCAGTGGTGCGTATTGCCGAGAAAATTGCAGAGAAATATGATGTGCCTGTAACACTTCTTTGTGATACTAACCATGTGCTTTCATCTGATTACAGCGAAGTTAAAATAATTGGTGCAGGGGCTGACGCAGTGGATTTTGCCCTTGTAAATATGTGCCATCAGGGTGATATAGTAATTACACAGGATTACGGTGTAGCTGCTATGGTGCTTGGCAGAGGTGCTTACTGTATTCATCAGAATGGCAGATGGTATACTGATGACAATATAGATGGTATGCTTAATCAGCGCTACATCAGTAAAAAAGCCAGAATGGCATCAGCTAAAAATCATCTTAAAGGTCCACGCAAACGCACACCTGAGGATGATAAAAAATTTGCAGAATCCTTTGAAAAGCTCATACTTAAAGTGAGGTCGGACTAATGGAAAAATACATAAATGAATATATACGCCCACGCCTTCAGGGTGACGGGGGAGAAATCACCTTTGTTAAGCAGGAAGGTAATGAGGTTACCGTATTGCTTCAGGGTGAATGCTCTAAATGTCTTATACTTGACAGATGCCTTCATTGGATTGAGGAAAGAATACTTGCCGATAAGGGCGAAGCTGTTAAGGTAATCGGCATACGTAAAAAGCCTTATTTTCAGGATAAGTGAGGTGTAAAAAATGGCACATATTAAAGTAGAGCGCCGCAGTATGCGCCCTGAGGAATGGACAGAGCTTCGTTTTGGTTGGCTTAAAAGACATATATACAGCGAAAAAATTGAAATAGATACATTCAGAATCAAAGAAGCACGTCAGGTAAGTGAAATGCAGTTTGAGTTTTATGATGAGGAATTCAGACCTCTTCGTAAGGGTGATATGTATTTTACCCCCGATGGCACAGCTTTTATTGAGGCTGATTTTAAGGTGCCCTCACATCTTAAGGGTAAGAAATATGTTTTCTCTCTCAAGACAGCTGCTGAAATGATTGTTAAGGTTAATGGCAGATATGTAGGCGGCATTGACCCTAACCGTGAAAGAATGAATCTTTCCGAGTATGTGGATAGCGATGATCTTCACTTTGAGATTATGGCATATAACCGCTCAAAGCCCGATGATGAGCGTAACCCTGAGAGCCTTTCTGTAAGGGGCTGCCGTCAGATTTTTGAGGGCGGATATATTGCGGTTGTAAATGAAAAGGTGCAGAGCCTTGTTTACGATATAGAGCTTCTTATTGACGCCGCAAGCTGCGGACTTTTTAATGAGGATTTTTCAGCTATTGTAAATAATCACCTTGATAAGGCACTTAACTATATAGATTTTGACGATGTTAAGGATGAGGATGTAGAGGCAGCCGCCGATTATATTGAGAAAAATATTTTCTCAAACAAGACATTCAAGGGCAACGGCATAGTTGAGCTTGTGGCTCATTCACATCTTGATATTGCCTATTACTGGCGCAGAATACACGCCGTTCAGAAAAATTTAAGAACAGTACTTATTCAGCTCCGTCTTATGGATGAGTACCCCGATTTCAATTATGCTCACACTCAGGCTTACACCTATGAAACAGTTGAGAAGTATTATCCTGAGATTTTTGAGGAGCTGAAGCTCAGAATTAAAGAGGGTAGATTTGAGCCGGTAGGTGCTATGTATATAGAGCCTGACTGTAATATTCCCTCAGCCGAAAGCTTAATAAGGCAGTGCCTTTATGGTCAGACCTATTTCAGAGAGAAGTTTGGTATTACTGTAGATAATGCATGGCTCCCTGATGTTTTTGGCAACAGCTGGATTTTGCCTCAGATACTTAAAAAGAGCGGAGTAAATTATTTCGTATCAAATAAAATGTCCACATGGAATGATACAAACCGCTTCCCTCACAATAATTTTATTTGGAAGGGTATAGATGGCAGTGAGGTTTACGCCTGTGTGCCACCAACCCATTTTATAAGCTGGAATATGCCCTCTCAGGTGCAGGGCAACTGGGATGCTTATCAGGATAAAAATACAGGCTCCGCCACACTTCAGATGTTTGGCTATGGTGACGGCGGCAGTGGTGCTACCGAAGAGATGGTTGAGCTTATGCACCGCTTCAACAAGCTTTCCGTAATGCCCGAAACAAAGCACACAACAGGCAAAGATTTCTTAAAGAGAAACTTTGATGAGGGTAAAGACTTTGCTACATGGGATGGTGAGCTTTACCTTGAAATGCACAGAGGCACATTTACTACCAAAGCAAAGCTGAAGGATTATAACAGAAAAACAGAGTATTTACTTCGTGACGCTGAGCTTTTATCTGTGCTTCGTATGAAGCAGGGTGGCGTTTATCCTGCTGACAGCATAAGAAATGCCTATAAAAAGCTGATGATAAATCAGTTTCACGATATTTTACCCGGCTCACATATTACACCTGTTTACCGTGATGCTATTGCTGATTTTGAAAATATTACAGCAGAGCTTAAAACAGTAATCGGCAAAGGCGAAAAGTATTTCAATTCCCTTAATTTTGACCGTAGTGCCGTTACATTTATAGAGGATGAAAATGGCACTATTACCCGTAAGGGCGTTAAGGGCAGATTTGTAAAGGCAGATTTACCTGCTCTTACATCAGCCGAAATAGGCAAAGCAGAAAATTACGAAAAATGGTTTACATTTGAGGGTAACACAGTAGAAACTCCTTACTACAAAGCTACTCTCAATGCTGATGGCTCAATAAAATCACTTGTTGATAAGGCGCTTAACCGTGAATGGGTTAAGGGCGAATTTAACAAGCTTAAAATTTACCATGATAAGCCAGGCAACTATGACGCATGGGATATACTGCCAAACTACAAGGACGTTGAGGCAGAGCTTTCCGTTTCAGACGAAATCAAACTTATAAATTCAGATAGCGAGTGTGCTGAATTTGAGGTAACACTTAAAACAGAAAAAAGCACATGGAATAGAATTATCAGATTTTTCCGTAAGTCCCGTGGCATAGAGGTTGAGAATATTGTAGATTGGAATGAAAAGCACAGGCTTGCAAAAGTACAGTTTGATTGTAATGTACTTACCCGTGAGCTTATATGTGATACCTCTGCAGGCTTTGTGAGAAGAGAAACTCACCGCAACACAAGCTGGCAGCAGGCACGCTTTGAAACCTGTATGCACAAGTGGTGTGATATGGGCGAAACCGACGGCGGTATTGCTCTTATTAATGAGAATAAATATGGCGTAAGCAGTGAGGGCAATTCCTTTGCTGTTTCTCTGCTTCGTGCTACAATCCGCCCCGACCCCACATCTGATATGGGTATGCACGATTTTTGCTATATGATTTACCCACA
>JAKSQR010000101.1 GCA_024404065.1 Clostridia bacterium
GGCAACACCCCTACATAATATCTATTCACTATTCACTATTAACTATTCACTGGTATTATGCTCCGCATATCCTGTGTTATTTTATCATATCTATAGCATTTTTCAATCTTTGTAATCCGTCTTCAAGCCTTGTGCGGGGGCAGGCAAGGTTCATTCTGAGGAAGTTTTTGCCGTCACCACGGTATTCGCAACCCTCGCTGAGGTAAAGCCCTGTTTTTTCTCTTATCAGCTCTGCAAGGGTGTCGGATGAAATATTAAGGCGGCTGCAGTCTATCCATAAAAGGTAGGTAGCCTTGCCCTTTACAGCGTAAAGCTCAGGGATATTTTCCTCAATATATTTCTCAGCATAAGCTCTGTTTTCTGCAAGGTAGCAGTTAAGGTCATTCAGCCACTCTTCGCCATTATTAAATGCGGCAATAGCCACATCGCAGGCAAATACATTGCCCTCGGCAACCTCGTCTGTATTAAGGGCACGCCACATTTTGCGCCTTAATTTTTCGTTTTTAACGCACACCGCTGCACTCTGCAGACCTGCAATATTAAATGCCTTTGTAGGTGCAATTAAAGCTATGCCTGTATTTTCGCAGATGGGGGAGGCACTTAAAAACGGTGTGTAGGCGGTGCCTGGCAGGGTAATATCGCAGTGAATTTCATCTGAAACAACTATTACACCATGCTTTTCACAGATTTCGCCGATTTTTGCAAGCTCCTCCTTACTCCATATAATGCCTGTTGGGTTGTGGGGGTTACAAAGCAGAAGCATTGTGGTCTGAGGGTGGCTGCACTTCTTTTCAAAATCCTCAAAATCAAGTGAGTATGCGCCGTCTTCGTACTTTAAGGGACACTCCAGAACGTTGCGACCATTATTGTAAATTGAATTAAAAAATATGTTGTAGCAGGGGGTAAGCACTACTACATTCTCTGCAGGGGTTGTAAGCTTGCGCACCGCAGATGAAATTGCAGGAATTACGCCTGTTGTAAAAATGAGCCAGTCCTTTTCTATTGTAAGGCTGTGCCTTCTCTCAAACCAGCCAATGTAGGCGTCATACCACTCATCAGGGATTATGGAGTAGCCGAATACACCGTGCGCTACTCTCTTTTCAAGGGCTTCAAGCACTGCAGGGCAGGTCTTAAAGTCCATATCCGCTACCCACATAGGCAGCTCATTTTCTTTTACATCCCATTTGTATGAGCCTGTATTTCTGCGGTCAATTTCCTCACCAAAGTGGTTCATCTCTCTGCTCTCCTATATTATCACAGATGATTACTGTCTTGTTTTCTGCGTCTTTCTTCATAATAAGTGTATCTATGCTGTCGGCTTTAATTGTGCCGCTTGTGGGGTTAAATACACTTGTGATGTTGCCATCAATTTCGGCATCTACTGTTGAGTATTCAAAAGCAAGGGTTGTATCCTTAAACTTACAGTTTTTCATAGTAAGATTTTCTATGTAGCACATACCCTGAAGGCTCTCAATAGTGCAGTTTACAAAGGTAAGATTTTTTGAATTCCAGCCAAGGTATTCGCCAACAATTACGCTGTCATAAACTGTTACATTTTCGCAGTTCCAGAAGGCATCCTTTGACATAAGTGTGGAGTTTTTAACCTCAACATTTTTACAGCCGTCAAAGCTGTAATTGCCAAAAAGCTTTAAGCCATCCACCTTAATATCGGTGCAGTTCATTGCAAAGTAATCGCCCTTTGCGTTTACATTCTGAAGGGTGACATTATCATTTTGCCACAGGGTCTCCTGAGCGTCTGCAAAGGTAACATTATTAAGGGTTAAATTATTGCATCTTCTGAAGTTTTTAGGGGCAATAATCATGGCGTTTTCAATGGTTAAATTGTTGCTGTACCATACGCCTGCCCTTGCCATTTCAAACCATCTGCAACCATTTGCATATACATTATTGCAGTACCATAAGGGGTATTTGTACTTGAATGAGCAATTCTCAAGCACTATATCAGAGCTTTCTTTAAGAGGGGATTCGCCCTCATCAAAAATTGCGTTTGAAACCTTCAGGTTATGGGAGCTGAATAAAGCTCTTTCGCCTGTAAAGGAGCCGAAATTAAGTTCGTTTGCGGTAATAATATCGTTCATCAGAGTCCTCCATAGGGGGAATTTTTATATTAAAGATTTTTAATAACCAGCTCAAGGGCGGTAAGGGCAAATACAAAGCCGAAATTAAACAGAGAAAAAAGACCTATGTATTTAAGCTTTTTATCGGGGTTGTGGCTTGTATACTCCCTGAAGGTGATAAGGCTTGCAAGGGATGCAATAAGTGTGCCTGCGCCGCCTATGTTTACGCCTAAAAGCAAATCACGGTAATTATGTGTAAACTGGCTTAAAAGTATGGCAGAGGGCACGTTGCTTATTACCTGACAGCTTAAAATGCTGAAAATAAGGGTGTTTTTATTAAGCAGTGCCTCGTAGAAATTCCTGACAATATCAATCCTGCCCATATTGCGGGCAAATATAAAGAAGAACACAAAGGTAAAAAGCAGGCTGTAATCCACCTTTTTAAGGGCATCTCTGTCCATAAAGAGTATTACAAGGGGTATTACAATAAGACCTACAAGGTAGTGAATGCCTCTGAAAACTACGGCTATTGCAAGGGCAAAAAGCAGCAGGTAAACTACTACTTTATTTATGGGCATACTTACCTTTTCCCTCTCCAGTGAAAGGGGCTCTTTTTTTACAAACAGGCAGCAGATTGTAATAAGTGTAACTGCCAGCAGGAAGGGGGGAGCCATAATCTTTACAAACTCAAGGGTAGGTATATTAAACTTATTGTAAAGGTAAATATTCTGAGGGTTGCCGAAGGGGGTAAGCATACCGCCTAAATTTGCTGCAATATTCTGCATAATAAAGGTGAATGCCATATATTTCTCTTTGCCCGTGGAGGTCAGCACATAGTAGCCGAGGGGCAAAAAGATAATAAGCGCCATATCATTTGCAACTATCATAGAGCCTATAAAGGTGATATACACAAGTGCCAGAATGCAGGCTCTTGAATTTTTGAAAAAAAGCACTATTTTGCGGGCAAGCTTATAGAAAAATCTTATATTTCTTAAAGCACACACAACTGCAAGGGTACAAAAAAGGCAGGTAAGTGTTTTGAAATCAAGATAAGTAAGATACTCCTTATCCACACCCACAATAATGCTTGTAACAATTGCTGCAACAATTGCTATGCACAAAACAGCATTTTTGCTTACGAATGACTTAACTTTTTCCACATTATTCTCCCATTATAATCAATTACGAATGGTAAAAATTATAGCACTTTATTTTATTTTTACAATAATAAAAAGGCAAAATGAACATTTAATTTAATTTTGTTACTTTTGTAAAGCTATTATTTATTGTAAAATTTTTGATTTTATATTATAATAAGCGGGTATTTTGTTTCTGAAAGGAGCTTTTTAATGGCTAAAAGCAAAAAAGCGGCTAAGCCCGATGGCGCACCCGCTAAGAAAAAGTTTATGAATCCATCCGAAATCTTTACCTTTGGTATTGGTCTTTTCGGTGTAGCACTGCTTACAGGCTGGATGCCCGACTACACACAGACCTTCCTTGCAGACTTTGCATTCAAGGGCAAGGGCTTTGACCAGGCAGTTATCTCCGGCACAATCTCAAAGGTATTCCTTGTAGCAGGTATTTTAGGCGCCTGCATTGAGCTTGTTACAGGCTTTATGATTGATAACACCCGCACAAAGCTTGGTAAGGTTCGCCCCTGGATTGGCTTTGGCGCAGTGCCTATGGCAATAGTTGCAATGCTTGTATTTATTGCCCCCAATACAAGAAGCCAGACCCTTGCTATTGTATGGATGTACGTTATATGGTCACTTTACACAGCAATCGGCTGTGCAGTTGAGAGACCTGCAGAGTGCTTCGGTGCTCTTTGCTCACCTGACCCTGACGAAAGATCAAGCGCAATTTCAATCGCTTCATTTATGAAGAGCGTAGGTCAGAGCGGCGGTATGGTAGTTGTACTTGTAGTAGGCGTTATTATGAAGGCATTTATGGGTCAGCAGCAGTTTAAGAATGCTGAGGCTCAGGGTCTTGACCTTATTATCTCCACCGCAATCTGCGTACTTGGTTTCATCCTTTTTGTTATGATTTTCTTCGTAAATAACAAGGAGCGTGTTCCCTTTACAAGAGAGAAGGTATCTCTTAAAGATGCAGTTAAGGTAGTATTTACAAATAAAAACCTGCTTATGGTTTCACTTACAAAGCTTACAGGCTTCGGCAGAGGTGTATATGGCACAGTATCACTTTACATTGCTATCTACCTTCTTGGCTCAAAGGATTTAAAGCTTGCCCTTCTTCTTCCTATGGGTATCGGCACAGCTGTAGGTACACTTCTTGTAAACTTTGTTCTTAAAAAATTCAGCACCAAGCAGACCTTCATCCTTTTCTGCGTTTACGGTGCTTCAACCCTTTCAATCCTTTACCTTGTATCAAGAGGTATCGGCTTTAACTCAACCCTTATTATTCCCTTCCTTGTACTTAACTTCTTCTGCGGTATTCAGCACGGTAACACCAATGTTGTACCTAACATTATGATTGCTGACTGCGTTGATGAAATTGAGTGGAAAACAGGCAAAAGACAGGAAGGTCTTGCTTATGCAGGCTATGGCCTTTTTGCAAAGGTTGCTTCCGCATTTACAAAGGCACTTGGTCCATGGCTCCTTTACACATGGAGCGGCTACATGGTATCTACCAATGTTAACGTAGCTTATGCAGCACAGAGCGACGCTACTCTTAATAAGTTCCTTGCTATTTACACAATCATCCCTGCAATTTTCGTTATATTCCAGGGCGTTCCCATCCTCTTCTACGATATGGTTGGCGAAAAGAAAAAGACTATTGTTGCAGAGCTTATGGAGAGAAGAGCTGCCGCAGCAGGCGAAAGCGCCGCTGACACAACAGAAGCTTAAGTAAAGGAGGATAACATAATGGCAAATAAAGAATCAAAAGAATTAAACCTTAAAATTTATGGTATAATCGCATTTGCAGTTGTAGCTGTTTTCCTTGTACTTATTACAGCAATCACCTTTAAGGGCAGATATACAGGCTTCAGCGCCGAGAAGGTTGCAGTAGCTTATGTAGATACTATCGCTCAGAATGGTGACGGCTACAATGCCTATAAAAATTCACTTCTCAGTAAAGAGAGCAAATTCGGCGATTTTATAAGAAAAAATTACATTAACCCTGTAATCTATGCAGATGCAGGCTACAAGCCCGGTGACAGCACAAAGGGTCTTAAGGGCCTTAATGATGACTCCCTCAAGGGTGAGAAATCACTTAATGATGACGGCACACTCAACGGTCAGCTTATTGACGCAATGTACAGTGAGTTTGAGGCTCTTGTACCTGGTGTTGGTATGGATGATTACGCAGGCGTATTCACAGAGTATATCAGAGTGCTTCAGATTAAGAGAGCTGAAATTTTTGGCGATAACTTCTTTAATGATGAGGTATTCTTTACCTGCTTTGAGGCAAACCTTACCACCTACAATAACAGCATTGCAGGCTGTGACAAGGTTGTAGATGAAAAGAGTGGCGTAGTTAAGCAGGAGGCTGTAAAGGGCATTTACGAGGAGAAATACGGCGAAGGCTACAAGATTACAACTGAGGCTGTAAGCACAGAGGATGCTGAGCCTATTGACCTTGCAGCTTACGGCATTGACGGTAAGGCTGATGAGTGCAAGCTTGTAACTGTACAGGTGCTTGTAAATGGTGAGGTAGCTGTTAAGGCTGTGCCTGTTTACGTTGTAAAAATCGGCAGCACATGGTATGTTGCAAATAACGAAACACAGAC
>JAKSQR010000102.1 GCA_024404065.1 Clostridia bacterium
ACACAGGTAAGGCAGAAGCCGATGTATTTATAAAGGCTGGCAGTTGATAACAGCTTATCAAGAGAAACACCGCCTATCAGTATAAATGCCACCTTAACAAGCTCTGAGGGCTGAAGTGATACGGGGCCTACTGTAATCCAGTTAAGTGCGCCATTTGTAACCTTTGCAAGGGCAAGGTTTACAATAAGTAAAAGCACAGAGCCGATAGCGGCAGGGTATCTTAAAAAATCTGCAATGCGTACATCCTTAATTAAAAGCAGTATTGCAAGGTAGGTCACAAGCCCGAGCCCTATGGCAATAAGCTGTTTTTTGGCAAAATTCTCATTGAAAGAGGCACATACCGTGAGCCCTATGCCGGAAAGGAAAAAGGCTATTGCCTCAAGCTCAAAGTAATCATTGCCGGTAATAATAACGTTGAGCATCATATAAATCCACTCAACACAGATGTAACCGCAGAAAATATATACAAGATTTATATTGATTTCTTCATCCCTGAATATTACTGAGGCGGCAGAAATAAGCTGAAAAATTGTAATAAGAAACATTACGGATATCTGACTGAATGCAGGCTGCTGCCTGCTTGCTTTTTCGTTTGTTTTTTCTTTTGCCATTTTCTGCCTCCTTTCTTTCCAAATTTTTTGATATGATACCACAAATTTGTAAATAAAAATAGTATAAATGATAAAATAAAAATAAATTTTTATGCTAAATTAAAAATAACACTTGCACTTGAAAATCAAATACTGTATAATAGCATTGTATATTGCGGCTTTTAGCGGCTATTTTGAGAGAGGATACAAAAAATGGTAGGAGATTTACACTGTCACACAAAACTTTCAGACAGTTCAATGGGCATAGATGACCTTATTGTTCTTGCTCAGAAGAGAGGTCTTGACACAATCGCTATTACAGACAGAGATACACAGGCAGGTACTGTAAGAGCTAAGATTATAGGCGAAAGAAAGGGCATAAATGTAATACCCGGTGTTGAGCTTTCCGCTTATGATTCAAAAAGAAAGGCTTATGCCGAAATAATCTGCTACCTTGCTGATAGTCCCGACAGGCTTGAAGGTCTGTGCCAGAGGAATACTCAGGCCAGAACAAGAGCAATGACCATTATGATTCTCAAGGCTGCACACCTGTATCCTATTACTGCTGACTTAGTAGTAAAGGGTGCAAATGGTCCTACCGCAATTTTTGAAGAGCATATTACCCGTGCCCTTGCAGAGTGCGGTATCACCGATAAAATCCACGGTGATATTTATGATAAGCTCTTTGGCACAGATAGTGAAGATAACATTGTTACAATGGTTAAATATCCTGAGCCTGCAGAGATTATTGAAGCAATTCATGAGGCAGGCGGTATTGCTGTGCTTTCACACCCCGGCACACGCAACAGCTTTGAGCTTCTTGAGGAGCTTATCCCTCTCGGCCTTGATGGCGTAGAGGTATGGCACCCCGATAATACCGAGGAGCAGCAGGCAGAGCTTCTTAAAATTGCAAAGGCAAATAAGATTCTTGCCATCGGCGGCACAGAGTTTAAGGGCCTTTACAGCAAAACACCTCTCTGCGTAGGTGATATTACAACACCTGAGGCAGATATTAAGGCTCTTCTTGGCTATAAGACAAAGAAGAAAAAGAAAAAAGCAAAGGAAGATAAAGAGTAATCTTCCAGTAATTTGATTTATATTATTTCATATATAAAAATCCATAAGTAAAGTTGGTGAAAATCTTTGAACAGCGACAGTAGTCACGGTCGATTATGTCAGTTAAATTTAATAAGCGAAAGTGCAGTGGCTGTTTGGGATTTCTGATAACCTTACGGTTTTGATAGTGTTTCTTATTTTACGCCCTGTCGCTTTTGCGGAAAGGGCGTGTTTTCATTTTGGAAAATGAAGCATTAAACAATATCATCATCAAAATGCTTTCAGAGAATAAATTCTCTACACTTAAAGACATTTTGAGAGAGATGAATACAGTTGATATAGCACAGGCTATATCCGAAGCGGAACCTGAAAATCAGGTTAAAATTTTCCGCCTTCTTCCCAAGAACTCATCGGCCGATGTTTTTTCTTACCTTGAGAGCGATACTCAGGAAACAGTTATAAACTCAATTACCAATGTAGAAATCCACAACCTTGTTGAGGATATGTTCATTGATGACGCCGTTGACTTCCTTGAGGAGGTACCTGCAAATGTTGTTACACGAGTACTTGCACAGACAAGCCGTGAAACAAGAGATACAATAAATAAATTCCTTCGTTATCCTGAGGATTCTGCCGGCAGCATTATGACTGCAGAGATGGCAGCATTCCACGTATCACTTACAGTAGATGAGGCTATTGATGAGCTTCGCCGCACTGCTCAGGATAAGGAGTCTATTGAAACCTGCTACTGCCTTGATGATAAGCGCAAGCTGGTAGGTCTTCTTCCCCTTCGCAAGCTGATTGTAGCTAAAAAAGGCACACTCCTTAGTGATGTTATGATGGGCGATGACCACATCATCTCCGTTAAAACTCACGATGACCAGGAAACTGTTGCCGAAATCGTACGTAAATACGACCTTCTTTCTGTTCCTGTTGTGGATAACGAAAACCGTCTTGTAGGTATTATCACCATTGACGATATCGTTGACGTTATTCAGGAAGAGAATACGGAAGACTTTGAAAAGATGGCTTTGCTGTTACCATCAGAGGATGACTACCTTAAAACAGGTGTTTTCAAGCTGATGAAAAACAGAATTGTGTGGCTGCTCATACTTATGATTTCAGCTACATTTACAGGTAAGATTATTGAAAACTTTGAGGGTAAGCTTGCAGCTATTGCAGGTCTTACTGCATGTATCCCCATGCTTATGGATACCGGCGGTAACGCAGGTAACCAGGTTTCCACCCTTATTATCCGTGGTCTTGCCCTTGGCACAGTTAAGGCAAAGGATTATTTCAAAGTACTCTGGAAGGAAATCAGAGTTGCTGTTATGTGCGGTGCAATTCTTGCAGTTGCAAACCTTGGCAGAATGCTTCTGCTTAATGCTATACACTTCAGCAACACAGAGGTTAATGTTATCCTCGTTGTCTGCCTTGCAATGACCTGCGCAGTTATTATTGCAAAGACTATAGGCTGTACACTTCCTATCGTTGCAAAGAGCATGCACCTTGACCCTGCACTTATGGCAGGTCCTATGATTACCACAATCGTAGATGCACTTACACTTTTAATCTACTTTGGTATTGCAACCATATTTATCAATATGGGATTACTTGGTTAAACTTAATGCACCACTCAAAAAGTGGTGCTTTTTTTGCGAAAAGAGTATAATCTTAATAAATTCGTAACTTTTTCTGCGCTTTTTCTTTGAAAACAGGGTATAAACTCATACACAAGGTCAGGAGGTTATTCAATGTACACAGTTCTTGTATGTGATGATGACATTGCAATTCTTAATTCACTTGAGATATATCTCAGGAATGACGGCTACAATGTTATCAAGGCGGAAAACGGTATAGAAGCTTTGGAAAAAATTAAAAACAACACAGTGCACTGCTGCATAATGGATATTATGATGCCGGGTATGGATGGGCTTAATGCAACCATCAGGCTTCGTGAAAAGAATAATATCCCCATTATTTTACTTTCAGCAAAAAGTGAGGATACTGATAAGATTGCAGGTCTCTCCTTCGGAGCGGATGACTATGTAACAAAGCCATTCAATGCTCTTGAGCTGCTTGCAAGGGTAAAATCACAGATACGCAGGTACACTATGCTGGGCTCTATGGAGCATAGGGATGGAGAAATAACTACAGGCGGGCTTACTATCAATACTCTTACAAAAGAGGTCTTTGTGGATGGCGAGGCAGTTAAGCTTACCGCTACTGAGTTTGGCATTCTTCAGCACCTTATGGAGAATATGGGCAGAGTGCTTTCAGCAGAGCAGATTTATGAAGCAGTGTGGAATGAGGAGTGCTTCGCCTCAGATAAAACCGTTACCGTACACATACGCAGAATCCGTGAAAAAATTGAAATTAACCCGAAAGAGCCAAAATACTTAAAGGTGGTATGGGGAATTGGATACAAAGTTGAAAAGATATAAGTTAAAAAGAGTAATAGCCTTTTTACTGGCATTTTGTCTGTTTTTTACATCAGGCGTATTAACCTGCTATGCAGTTAAGGGCATTTATTACTACGACCGTTTTGAAAAAGACGGAAGCTACACCTCAACTACAGTTTTCAAGGGCAATTTCCGCAATCTTGAGTATAATCTCATAAACAGCGGAGAGGCACGCACCATTGAAACTTATGAGGATTACCTTAAAACAAGTGACGCAAGGCGTGGCTTTGAGCTTCAGAATCAGATTAAAGAAGCCCTTGATTTTCTTGGCAGATACGATATCAGCATTGCAAAGGAATACGAGGAGCTTTGCTACATCGTAAATATTGATGGCAAAATTTATGAAGTGCGTGTAGGAGAGGACGAGGGAGCTAACCTTGTTTACAGTGAAGAGGAAGAAGACTTCGTTAAGGAAGATGAAGACGAAACAGCCTATTATGTTACCGTAGACGAGGTATCTACTACAAAGCCTGCAAAGGACGAATCCACTACCGCAGTAACAAAGCCTGAAACTACTGCTAAAGCAGAAAAGAAGGCAGAGGTAACTACTCAGGTAACTGATAAAACAAATTCAAAAGAAACTACTGCTGAGGCACAGACTGAAACTACAACCGAAAAAAGCGATGTGCTTCAGACCACAATGGTTGAATATGAGCACAAAAAATACGGCAACAATATTGATAGTATTACAAATGCAATTTCATTTGTAA
Organism: Clostridia bacterium; assembly: GCA_024404065.1. Taxonomy (GTDB): domain Bacteria; phylum Bacillota; class Clostridia; order Oscillospirales; family Acutalibacteraceae; genus CAG-177. The sequence continues at coordinate 4,819 of JAKSQR010000102.1, forward strand.
ATGAAAACAGCCTTCATTACAGCTATATTCAGGATAGCAATGAGCTCATACTTAAGGGTGCAGCCGAAAATATGAAGCAATTCTATGAGGATTATAAATATGATTCTCAATTCTGGATTGGCAATATTGAAGAAACCTGCAGCTCAGTAAAGTTTGCAATTTTCTACTCATCCACAGGCAAGGTTTATACTAACTGCGGAGTAACTGAAAAGGACGATACAGAGGCAATTCTTAAAAAGCTTGGCGGTTATGATTATGCCGAGTATTTTGAAGATGGCAAATTCAATACTGAAGGCTTACCTGTAAAGACTATGATTATAAATGGTCTTTATCATAAGCTTAATAAGAGTGCTTGTGATAACACAAATTTCGGTGATGACACTGATTTAATGGTAGGCGAAAATGTAAGCAAGGCTTACTTTGCCTATATGGGCAATGGGGATAATGATATATTTGGTCTTTCACAGGCAGCTTATAACAGCTACCTTGATGGCTCAAACGCAAAAAACGGCAAGGACGATATTACCGCACTTATAATGGGCGCACTTATCACATTCCTTCTCGGCTGTGCAGTATGCGTTTACATCTTTGTAATAGCAGGCAAAACCGATGATGGTGAGGTTAAAATCAGATTTACTGATAAAGTTCCATTTATTATAAACTTCACATTTGCAGCAGGCTTTATCACTCTTTGCGTAATGGGTGTAATCGGTATAAATGCCGCAGAGTTTTTACCTTATGAGGTATTCTGGAATTTCAGCGGCACATTGGATATTTTCTATCCTATTGCTAATTTAACTAACAGCACAACAGCCCTTTTATATGCCTGCGGTTTACTTACTGCAACAGGTCTTATTGAAAGTGCAGTACGCAATATTAAAAACAAAACCTTCTTTAAGCATACACTTACAGGCTTTGTAGTAGGCGTAATAGTTAA
>JAKSQR010000103.1 GCA_024404065.1 Clostridia bacterium
TACGTTGATTTCCTCAAGCAGACAGATGACCCGGAAAAACAGCAGGAATACCTGCAGGTGCTTGACGAAAAATCACAGCGTCTTAAAAAGCTGATTGATGACCTTGTACAGGCATCAAAGGCAGCAAGCGGCAATATAGAGGTTAATATTATGCCCCTTAATCTTTGCGAATTTGCTACACAGATTATAGGCGAAAATGAGGATGAATTTAAGGCAAACGGTATAGAGTTTGTGCTTAAACTCCCTGATGAGAGTGTGAATGTACTTGCAGACGGCAATGTTACCAGCCGTATATTTGAAAACCTGCTTTCCAATATCAGAAAGTATGCCCTTAAAGGCACAAGAGTATATGTAGAGGTAACAAGCGGAGAGGGCTACAGCGCAATCTCATTTAAGAATGTTTCCGCTCTGCCTCTTGAGTCAGATGGTGAAAAGCTGACTGAAAGATTCTATAGAGGCGACAGCTCACGAACAGGTGAGGGCAGCGGTCTCGGACTTTCCATCGCAAGAGATTTATGTACCGCTCAGGGCGGCAAACTGAATATAGAAACCGACGGCGACTTATTCAAGGCAACCATAGTAATGCCAAAGGTTAAGGATTAACAATTTCTCCCTGTGTTTATTCACAGGGAGTTTTTGCTTTTTTCACATATTGTTAAATTTATTTAAGAAAAAATTTAATATATCTCTTTTATTTTATATAATATAGTGCTATAATACTTTGGATTATAGACTGAAGTAATAGTACAATACGAAAGTTATGGGCAATTTTGCCCCGCTTCACACACTATATTATCCCATTAAGATTTGGAGGGTTCAGATTGTCAGCTATTGTAAAAATCAACAATCTTACCAAGTCCTACGGTTCAAGAAAGGTTCTTGAGAATGTTTCCTATGAGCTGGAGGAAGGTCAGATTATCGGTCTGCTTGGTCCTAACGGCAGCGGTAAAACATCTATGATTAAAATCCTTGTAGGTCTTATTAACGACTACAGCGGTGATGTAACTATTGACGGACTTAAGCCCGGTGCAAAAACAAAGTCAATGGTAGCATATCTCCCTGAGAAGACCTACCTTGCAAGCTGGATGACAGCAGATGATGCTGTAAACTACATTGCAGATTTCTATGATGATTTTGATAAGAAAAAAGCAATGGAAATGCTTGATTTATTCCAGCTTCCCCATAAGCAGAAGGCACGCACCATGTCAAAGGGTCAGCAGGAAAAGCTTCAGCTCATACTTGTTATGTGCCGTAATGCAAGGCTTTACATCCTTGATGAGCCTATGGGTGGCGTTGACCCTGCTGCAAGAGATTTCATCCTTGATGCAATTATCAAAAACAGACCTGAAGGCTCTACACTTCTTATGTCTACTCATCTTATTCACGATATTGAAGGTGTGCTTGATTCAATCGTAATGATTGGTCGTGGCAAGCTTCTTATGCAGGATTCCGTAGAGCATCTTACCTCAGCAGGTAAAACAGTAAACGAAGTATTTAAGGAGGTGTTTGCAAGTGACTGGCAATTCTGATGTTGCTGTAAAGCAGAAGGATAAAGTTAAGGGCAAAATGTTAATGCTCCTTAAAAATGACTTTCTTGCATCTGCAAGAGTAATACCTCTTTTCTACATCATAGAGGCAGTTTGCCTTATTGCATTTATGTATGGCAGACATTTCAATAACGATAAGGTGCTTGCAATCGGCTTTGCAACAAGCTTCCTTGTAGCCTTTGTGCTTGTACTTATCTCATTCTTCTTTGTTATTTTTGACTATCAGAAGTCTTTATTTGGTCAGCAGGGCTACCTTAGCTTTACTCTGCCTGTAAACAGCCGTCAGCTTTTAGGCTCAAAGGTTATAGTTTACGGCGCATGGCTTCAGCTCTCCTACCTTAACGCATTCTGCGTTATGTACTTTTTAAGCGAATATGTAAACAATATGTACGGTCAGGAGCTTGAAACAGCAGGCATTTTCCTTGAGCTTCTCAATCTGCCCTCTAAGACCATGATTATAGTTTACTTCATCTACTTTGTAGTAATGATTTTCGCTCTTTTCCTTTCATTCCTTATGGCAGTTTATTTCTCAATTGCATTAAGCCATATCCGTGTATTCCAGAAGGCAAATATTGCTTGGTCCCTTATAATTTTTGTATGCACAGTAGTATTATTTGTACTGCTTGTAAACATACTTAATAAATATCTCGGCGTATACCTTATTATGAATGTTGGTGCAGATACCAGCTGGAAATATTCACTTAACCTTGGTGATATCAACTACCAGAAATATGGTGCAGATATTATTGCACTTAACCTTATGTCATTTGTTGTATTATTTGGTCAGTCCATTGCATATTTCTTTGGCGGTGCCTACGTAATGCACAAGTATGTAAACATCAAGTAATATGAAAATCGGAATTTTAGGGGGCACATTCAATCCCCCTCATAATGGTCACTTAAGGCTGGCAGAGTCAGTAGCAAAAGAGCTCAGGCTTGATAAGGTGCTGATTATACCATCCTGCGTGCCACCCCATAAAATAGCAGGCTCACCTGTAAATTCAGAAATCCGCCTTCAGATGTGCAGGCTTATGTTTGATAAGCCAATATTTCAGGTTTCAGATATAGAAATAAAGCGTGAGGGCAAAAGCTACACAGTAGATACCCTCCGTCAGCTTAAATCTGAAAATCCGGATGATGAATTCTATTTTATGATGGGCTCAGATATGCTCAGCACTTTTAATCAGTGGTATAAATGGGAAGAGATTTTAACCCTTGCTACCATTTGCGGTGTATCACGTAAAAATGGCTATAAGCCGGATTTATCAGGGTATACAGAGGAGCAGAAAAGAAAAATTATTTATCTTGATATTGAGCCCGTTGAGCTCAGCTCCACTGAGATTCGCTCAGCAATAAAAAATAATGAAGATACATCAGCTTTTATATGCCCCGCTTTAGCTGAATTTATAAAGGCAAAGGGCTTATATGATGATGGCTTTGATAAATACCGCAGCGTAATGCTCAGGCTCCTTGATGATAAGCGCTTTTATCACAGCGAGTGTGTAAGTGAGAGCGCAGCAGAGCTTGCAAAGCTTTACGGTGCAGATGTGGAAAAGGCAAAATTAGCAGGTCTTCTTCACGATATTACAAAGCAGCTGCCCGCAGAGGAGCAGCTCAGTCTTCTTGGTGAGATTACTCCCCTTGAAAGAAATAATTACAAGGTATGGCATCAGATGACAGGCCCCATTTATCTAAAAAAGGAAGGGCTCTGTGATGATGAGGAAATACTTGAGGCAATCAGATGGCACACAACCGGCAAAGAGGGTATGACACTCCTCTCAAAAATTGTGTATGTGGCTGACTTTATCTCCGCTGACAGGGATTATGCTGATGTGGAGGTAGTAAGGAGGCTTGCCCTTACAAGCCTTGAGCACGCCATACTTTACACAGGCCGTTACACAGTAAACAGCCTTGTTAAGCAGGATAAGCCGGTGCATCCCGCTACTATGGATTGCTATAACGATATGCTCAGGCATTTCGGTTTATAAGGAGAAATATATGACAGAACTTGAACTTGCAAGAGAAATTGTAAAGGTACTTGATGAAAAGAAGGCTATTGATATAGTAGCTATCAAGACCGAAGAGGTTACCGTTGTTTCCGATTTTTTTGTAATCGCAAGCGGTACTTCAAATACTCATGTTAAGTCACTTGCGGATGACGTTGAGTATGAAATCAAAAAGCGTACAGGCACAGACCCCGAGCACATTGAGGGCAGGGCAACAGGCTGGATTCTTTTGGACTACGGCACAGTACTTGTACACATTTTTGATAAGGAAAGCAGAGAATACTATAATCTTGAGCGTTTGTGGTCTGACGCAGACAATCTTGATTTATCAGATATTATTACAGAGGATTAAGGGGTTTTTGCTATGGCACAGTATGATTACAAAAGTATAGAAAAAAAGTGGCAGAAATATTGGGAGGATAACCACACCTTCAAAACAGATGTGTGGGATTTCAGCAAGCCCAAGTTTTATGCCCTTGATATGTTCCCATACCCTTCAGGTGTAGGCCTTCACGCAGGTCACCCCGAGGGATATACAGCTACCGACATCGTATCCCGTATGAAGAGAATGCAGGGCTACAATGTTCTTCACCCCATGGGCTACGATTCATTTGGTCTTCCTGCAGAGCAGTATGCAGTTTCCACAGGTCACAACCCCAACGGCTTCACTCAGAAGAATATTGAAACCTTCTCAAATCAGCTTAAGGAGTTAGGCTTTGACTATGACTGGGATAAGATGATTGCTACATCTGACCCATCCTACTACAAGTGGACTCAGTGGATTTTTAAGCAGCTCTATCTTAAGGGCTATGCAAAGCTTGTTGATATCCCCGTAAACTGGTGTGAAGAGCTTGGCACAGTTCTTGCTAATGACGAAGTTATTGACGGTAAGAGCGAGCGTGGCGGCTATCCCGTTATCCGTAAGAATATGAAGCAGTGGGTTATTGATCAGGTAGCCTTTGCTGAGGAGCTTCTTGAAGGTCTTGAAGAAATCAACTGGCCTGAATCAACTAAAGAAATGCAGCGCCATTGGATTGGCAAGAGCACTGGTGTAGAGGTTGAATTCCAGCTTGTTGGCGGTGGTAAATTCTCCATCTTCACAACCTGTATTGAAACAATCTACGGTATCACATTTATGGTACTTGCTCCTGACGGCGACCTTGTTAAGGGCCTTATGGACAGAATTGAAAATAAAGAAGAGGTAGAGGCCTATATTCAGGAAACCATTAAGAAAACTGATATGGACCGTACCGAGCTCAACAAGGGCAAGAGCGGTTGCCCACTCAAGGGGGTTTATGCAATTAACCCTGTAAATGGCAAGGAAGTACCCGTATTTATCGGTGACTTCGTACTTGCAAGCTACGGCACAGGCGCAGTTATGGCTGTTCCCTCACACGACCAGCGTGACTTTGAGTATGCAGTTTGCCACAATATTCCTATGATTCAGGTTATTGAGGGCAGAGATGTATCTGAGTGTGCTTTTGAAAAATATGATTACCTTGGCAAGGGCTGTAAGCTTATTAACTCTGAGGAGTTTACCGGTCTTACAGTAGAGGAAGCTAAGGAAGCAATTACAGTTAAGCTTGAAAAAATGGGCGTTGCAAAGCGCAAGATTAACTATCACTTCCGTGAGTGGATATTTGCCCGTCAGCGTTACTGGGGCGAGCCCGTTCCTGTTTACTACACAGATGACGGCGAAATTCATGTGCTTGAGGATGAAGAGCTTCCCCTTGTTCTTCCCGAGCTTGAAGAGTATAAGGGTAAAAACGGACAGGCTCCTCTTGAAAATGCAGAGGACTGGAAATACATTGAAAGAAACGGCGTAAAGGGCAAGAGAGAAACCTCAACAATGCCCGGCTCAGCAGGCTCAAGCTGGTACTATATGCGATATATTGACCCCAAGAATGAGAATGCTATTGCAGACCCTGAGCTTCTTAAGCATTGGCTCCCCGTAGACCTTTATATGGGCGGCCCCGAGCATGCAGTAGGTCACCTTATGTATAGCCGTATCTGGAACAGATTCCTTTACAATGAAGGCGTTTCACCTGTAAAAGAGCCCTTCCAGAAGCTTGTACATCAGGGTATGATTCTTGGCTCAAACGGTATCAAGATGGGTAAGAGATTCCC
>JAKSQR010000104.1 GCA_024404065.1 Clostridia bacterium
GGGTAATCATCAAACTCTCTGTGGTCGTCAGGCTCTTTCTTAAAGGCATTTGTATATGAATCCTGTGAGATGTAATATCTTTGTCTGTTTATTACACCTTTAATGAGATTTTTTATTTCTTCGTCTTCTTTTGCAAGGGGAATATAATGAGAAACCTCAGCAGTAGAATCCCTGAGCCACATAGCAGGAATGTCACCGGTGAGTATAAAATAAGTGCCGTCATCCATTGGTACTGCAGCAGTTTCAATGGTGTTTACATAGCATTTTTTATACATTTTTGCAAGCTTCTCGCTATGCTTTGCAATTTTTTCACCATAGGCTTCAGTTCTTTTTATTACGCTTTCGGGAATTTTCATATTATTCCTCCAAATCCATCTGCAGTTTTGCAGAATGTAGTAGTGTATTTTTCTTTATGCTCAGGAAAAGCAGCAAGATATTTTTCTTTTACAGTATCTTCTATTTCTTTCTTGTATTCAGGGTCAACAAGGGCAAGACAGCAGCCTTTAAAGCCTGCACCGCTGAATCTTGTGCCATAAACACCCTTTGTATCTTTAAGTATTTCGTAAAGCCTTATAAGCTCAGGTGAGCCTGCTTCATAATTATAAATTGAGCTGTATCCACTTTCAGTTACAAGCTTTCCGTATTTTTCTATATTACCTTCCTTAAAAAGCTTTGTGCCTTCGATAGCTCTTTGATTTTCACTGTAAAAATGTACACATCTTTTCTTTACATTTTCAGGCAGAGCACTTTCATATTCAGCATATATTTCGTATGGAATATATCTGAGCTTATCGCCGTAATACTTGCCTGATTTTTCGCTTATAATATCGCAGGCATATTTAAGCTCTTCTGTACGCAGATTATAGTTACTGTTTACAAGGGAATGCTCAAGACCGCTGAAGAAAACGCCTATTTCAAAAGGCCTTGCTTTTTGTGGTATTGTAATATTTTCAGCGCTGCTATCAAGGGTATCAATATGCAGCATATTATCCTTTTTGCAAAGCACCTCACAGCTTTGGTCAAGCTTACCACATTTAAGACCTATAAATTTATTCTCTGCTTTGTGGGCAATTTCAATAAGCTCATTTTCGCTTAAAGTTATATTATTCAGCCTGCAAAAAGCATTGATATAAAGTATAGTTACGCCTGCAGATGAAGACAACCCACCAACAGGCATTGTGCCTTCAATTACTCCATTAAAGCCTGTTGTGATTTTATATCCACTGTCTTTAAGTGACCATAAAGCAGATTTTGCATAGTCGCCCCAATTAAATGATTTATTTAATTCTTCGTCAATATTAAATCTGATTTCACCATCAAAATTTGTACTGTAAAGCTTGACGCAGTCTGAAGGGGAGTAGCACAAGCTCATGCCCTTATCAATGGCAAAGCCGTTTATATGCCCAAGCTGATGGTCAATGTGGGCACCAAGTGTGCATACCCTGTAAGGCACAAAAGACTTAAACTCAGGTGCTGTATTAAATTTTGAAAGAAATAATTCTTCACAATTCATATTTTATTTCACTGCCAGTTAAATTTTTTATATTCCCCGTCTACAAGATATTCGCAGGGAGTAATATTTTCCATCCAGTCAAGGGGAATAAGCTTATTTTGCTGAGTTGAAGCAGGCTTAAATCCCTCTTCAAGAGCAGATTTTACTTCACCTTTATATTCACTTGGCTTGCAGGATACAAATAAAGACGTACCACTGTTTGCAACTAAATCAAGCCATTGTCCGTTAAGCCTGAAATCAATAAGACCCATTATGCCTACACAGTCAGCATCAACTATGTAAAAGCTGTTATTCTGACAAAGCCTGAATGCGAGGGTATTTACACCCATTTTTCTTGTTCTTTCCCATTCTCTGCCGCTTGTGTCATCACCTGTGCGGTAAATTTCATGAAGCCCTGCACATAAGTGGCTAAAGCAGTTACAACCAAGTATAATTGTTTCGCCTGCAGTTTCTTTTATCAGCTTATAAAATTCAACTACAACCTCAGCAGTAGTTTTTGATTTATCGTAAAAGCCTTCGCCGTCAGGTACAATTTCACCATTTGTCATCTTAAATCCCCATCTGCCGGCAATATCTTCAGATGAAAAATCGTGCTTTATGAGCTTATAGCCCCAACTGTTTATATCATTTATAGTTTTCTTTATGAATTCCTTTGTAGCGGGATGAGTAGGGTCAAGCCTTGTTTTGTCAGGTCTTGTTCTTGCTTCATCGGGCATATCCAAAGCAAATTTTTCGTCAGTTAAAAATCTTACCCAGATGCCGGGAATAACACCAATACTGCTCATTTCGTCCGCAAGAGTTTTCATATTTCCAAAGCTTTCTCTTGAGGTCCACGGCGCCTGTACATTGTTAATCTGCCAGCCATCGTCTATAACCATAAAGGGCATGTTTTTATTTTCTTTACAGAGCTCTGCAACTATTTTGCAATCTGTAAGTATTTCCTCACGGCTGCTTTTACCATAAGCGTAATACCAGTTGTTTGAGCCATATATGATTTTATCTGTTTTGAGGGGAGCAGGGCTCATAACCTTGCAAAACTCACAAAGGGCATCAAAAGCACTGCAATTTAAGTACTCTCTGAAATAAACTCTTGCTGCGTGAAGTTTTCTGCCGTTAAGCTCAACAGGAGCACCAAGATTTCTTATATCAAGGTTAAGTGTAACGCAGTCATTATCATACTGCCATGAGCAGAATGCACCTGCCTGCACACCTACACCAAAACATTCTGTTTTTCTGCCATTAAAATCTCTTACAGAGTCGCTGCCGTTTGATACAGCCATATACCAGGGCATATATCTGTCTTTATTTATTTCATCCCAGCAAAGGTCACCATAGCTTCTTTCCCACGCATCACCAAGCACCTTTACCTTTTCGCTTCTTTTTTCGTTATCTTTTAAATCCCATCTCAGCTTAATCCATTTAAGCTTATTATAGGAGGTAACATATATATCGGCATAGTCATTGCCCTCTGTAATTTCACATACAGTATCCGCAGTATTATCATCTTTAGCAATTATAATTATGCTGTCAGGCTTTCTGAATTTCATAATTATCACCTCCAAAAAATTATAGCATAGGTAAAACTTTAATTACAACAAAATTAAACCACAATTTTTTGTGAAATTTTTTAGTTTTTTTCTTGAATTGCTCAATATGTTGTTATATAATTACTTTTGTATTTAATTACGGCACAAGGGGTGTAGTTGTATGAATAAAATCGGCTTTGATAATGATTTATATCTTAACAAGCAGAGTGAGATGATTATGAAGCGTATCGGCGAGTTTGGCGGTAAGCTTTACCTTGAGCTTGGCGGTAAACTCTTTGATGACTATCACGCATCAAGAGTTCTTCCTGGTTTTAAGCCTGATACAAAGCTTCAGATGCTTAAAAAGCTTGCTGATGATGTTGAGGTAGTTATTGCTATCAACGCAGGTGATATTGAGGCTAACAAAATTCGCAGAGACCTTGGCATTACTTATGATGTTGATGTTCTCCGTCTTATTGATGCTTACAGAGCAGCAGGCCTTTATGTAGGCAGTGTTGTTCTTACTCAGTACAGAAATCAGTCATCTGCAGCTGCATTCAAATCAAAGCTTGAAGCACTTGGTGTAAAGGTATTTATTCATTACCCAATCGAAGGCTACCCCTATAATGTTAAGCTTATTGTAAGTGATGAAGGCTTTGGCAGAAACGAATATATTGAAACAACCCGCCGCCTTATTATTGTAACAGCTCCCGGCCCCGGTAGCGGTAAGCTTGCTACCTGCCTTTCTCAGCTTTACCATGAGAATAAGAGAGGTGTTAAGGCTGGCTATGCAAAGTACGAAACCTTCCCCATCTGGAATATACCCCTTAAGCACAGTGTAAACCTTGCTTATGAGGCAGCTACTGCTGACCTTAACGATGTTAATATGATTGACCCATATCACCTTGAAGCTTATGGTATCACAACTGTAAACTACAACCGTGACGTTGAGGCATTCCCCGTGCTTAACGCAATTTTTGAAAAGATTGATGGCGTTTCACCCTATAAGTCACCAACTGATATGGGTGTAAATATGGCAGGCTATGGCATCTGTGACGATGAAGCTTGTAAAGAGGCATCAAATGCTGAAATTATACGCCGTTATTATGCTGCTGTTTGTGATTTAAGACAGGGCAGAGGTACACAGAGCGCTGTTGATAAGATTATAAGCCTTATGAATCAGGCAGGCATTACACTTGAGGATAGAGCTGTAGTTGCTGCTGCTCACGAAAAGAGTGAGGCAACAGGTAATCAGCCTGCAGTTGCTATTGAGCTTCCTGATGGTCGAATTGTAGCAGGTAAAACATCTGACCTTCTCGGTGCTTCTTCCGCTGCTATTCTTGATGCTGCAAAAGCACTTGCAAATGTTCCTGAAGACCTTCTTACAATTGCTCCCTCAATTATTGAGCCTATTCAGAAGGTTAAAACAGGTATTCTTAAAAATCACAACCCAAGGCTTCACCTTGATGAAACACTTATTGCTCTTTCAATGAGTGCAAATACAAACCCTGTTGCTAAAAAGGCACTTGACGCTATTGGCGGTCTTGCAGGCTGTGAGGCTCACTCCACAGTTATCCTTTCTCAGGTTGACCAGGATGTATTCCGTAAAATCGGCGTAAACCTTACCTGTGACCCCGTATATCATTCAAAGAAACTCTATCATAAATAATAGGTGACTACTTTGGATTTTAATTTTGATAATAATATTAAAATTTTTGCAGAAGCTTCGCCCTCAGTTTTTGGGGCGGAGCTTTTAAGCATTGAGCTTAAAGCAAGAAATATAGAAAATATAAAAACTGATAATCAGGCTGAAGCTGATATCTCTTTTATTGTAGACGAAAGTATTGACAGAGATAGTTATAAAATAAAAATCAATAACTCTGCTATTTATTTTTATGCAAGCGGTAAACGTGGCTTCATATATGCCTACGGTCATATGCTCCGTAAAATGACAAAGGCTGATAATGGCTTTTGTTTACCTGATATTTCAGGCGATTACAGCCCTGATAAAGCTATAAGAGGTCATCAGATTGGCTACCGCACTACTCCTAATACCTATGATGCATGGAGCTATGAGAATTACCGTAAGTATAGCCTTGAAATGATGTATTTCGGCACTAATACTGTGGAGCATATCCCTTACCAGACAGGTGTTTCAAAGCGTAACAGGCTTATGAAATATGACGAGGAAGAGTTTTTGGTTGAAGCCAGTAAAATGGCTGATGAGTATGACCTGAATGTTTCACTATGGCACCCTAATTACGATAACGAAACCCATGAGAGTGCCGCAAAGCGAAGAGGGGAATTATACGCAAAGCTTAAAAGACTTGATTATGTGTTTATTCCCGGCGGTGACCCAGGTGAATTGCCTGCAGATGTTTTTATAGACAGATGTATTGAGGTCTCAAAAGCACTTAAAAGGGTACACCCTGAAGCTCAGATGTGGCCCTCTGCACAGATGCCACACGATTTTCCGAATTGGGCTGAAACATTTATATCAAAGCTCAGTGCAGAGCCTGATGAAATAGATGGCATTATTTATGGCCCTAATCACGCAATGCCTATTGATGAACTTTATGATAAGCTCCCCAAAAAATATCCATTAAGGTTTTA
>JAKSQR010000105.1 GCA_024404065.1 Clostridia bacterium
ATATAAAATTCTTTGGAGGTGCTTTTATGCTTCAGAAAATTATTTCTTTCTTTATGTCCATAATTATGGCTATTGCCTCACTTCTTGGTCTGGGGCATAAGCTTGATAAAAACTTCAAGGAAAACATTAAATACGGCAGCGGTGAAAGGCAGGTTGTGGATATTGCCTACCCTGAAAATCCCAAAAGCAAAGAGGGCCTCGTTTTATTTATACACGGCGGTGCCTGGATTGAAGGGGATAAAAGCCCTTACCGTGATACTATACGGTATGTTGCCAGCATAGGCTATGTAGGTGCCACAATGAATTACACTTATATTTCAGAAAAATCCGATATACTTGATATTATGGATGATGTTGATTTATGCCTTAAGGCAGTAAAAGCGGAGGCAAAAAGCAGGGGCTTTGACCTTAGCAAGGTAATACTTACAGGCTCATCTGCAGGTGCGCACCTTTCACTTTTATACGCTTACTCAAGGCGTGATACTGCCCCTATAAAGCCTGTGGCAGTTGCCTCAAACTGCGGACCTACTGACCTTGCAACCTATGATGAAAATTTCATAATGCACAACGCTATAGGCAACCATGAATATATGCTGAAACTTGCAAGCTATTGCTGCGGCAAAGAGGTTACACTTGAAAACTATAATGAGCCTGATATTCAGTTTGCCCTTAAAACAATTTCGCCCCTTTACTACGTAGCAAGCGGTGCTGTGCCTACAATTATTGCCCACGGCAAAAAGGATACCATTGTGCCTTATGCACAGGCTGTTAAGCTTGACGAAGCACTTACGAAGGCGGGAGTAACTCATCAGTTTATAACCTTCCCCAATTCAGGCCACAGCCTTGCAGATGACAAGGCAGAGAGCGACCTTGCCACACAGTATCTTTTACAGTATATTGAAACCTATCTTTAATAACGGATATAAGAAAACCCCGCTTCAATAAGCGGGGCTTTTACTTTGTGATGGGGTTAGTCAATTGCGCCTATGCAGGCTGTAAGCAGGTTAATAATGGTAGTGTAAACTGTGCCTTCAACCCAGTAGCCGTTTGCCTCATAAGCAGGCATTACAAACTCATCTGTAATTTCTGAGCCGTAGTAGGTAAACTCCACTGTAAGGGTGTAGCCGCTTGTAAATTTAATATCCTTTGCTTTAAGGGCTACCGCCTTCATATCTGCTACAAGCTCCATAGTCTGCTTCTCGTTAAGATGCACCTTTTTGCCTGCAGTTTTGTATAAATTCTCATCCTTCTGGCACCTTGCCTCAAAGGCTTCTATGCTGTCAAGAATTTCATCAAGCTTTGCGGATATTTCCTCTGCTGCTGCGGTAAGCTCATCCTCAGAAACTGCCTCTTTTTTGGTTATTTTGAATTTGCAGATTTTGTCTGCTTCGCTTTGCTGCACTGCAAGGGCAGGGGCAATTACATCACTTTTGCTTACAACCTCTTTAAGGGCGGTAAACTCCTGCTGACAAACGCCTTTAGTCTGCTTTTCAATATACTCAAGGGTGCGTACTCCGTTTATGGAGCCGTTATTTTTTATGCCCTCCATCATATACTCGGCGTAGGCTTCAACGGGGCCTACATAGGTATCCATTTTCTGCTCTGAGCCTGCCTCTTCTTTAGCTTCGCCGCAGGAGGCAAGGGCAAATAAAAGCACAAGTATAAGCAGGGGGCTTACAATTTTATTAAGCTTATTTTTCATCTTTTTTCTCTTTTTCTCTTAAGTTTATTCTTCAACGTAGGGCTCTTTTTCAAAAAGCTCTGTTGCTTTTTCAAGTAATCCTCTTATTTCAATGTGCTGTGGGCAGGCGTTTTCACATACGCCGCACTTAATGCATTGGCTTGCTTTACCTCTGCCTGCTGTGTTGATGCCGTAGTAGTAATTCTGATTCCAGCTTTTGAAATTATTGTAGGCATTCATACCTGTAAAAATATCGGGGATGGGGATATCCATAGGGCATTTTTCGGTGCAATAGCTACAGCCTGTGCAGGGGATATCATTCATACCATTAAAGATATTTGTAACCTTGTTTATTGCCTCAAGCTCCTCATCAGTAAGGGGCTTGAAATCCTGCATATAGCTTACGTTATCCTCAACCATCTTATTGTTGCTCATGCCTGAAAGCACCATTTTTACGCCTTCAAAGCCTGCTGCAAATCTTATAGCATAGCTTGCGTTGCTGCCACCATTAAGAGCATCTATAATTTTCTGTGCATCCTCAGGTAAGTCAACAAGCTTGCCGCCCTTTACAGGCTCCATAATTATAACATCCTTACCGTGCTTACGGCATACCTCATAGCAAGCCTTGCTCTGCACTGAGCTGCTGTTATAGTCAAGGTAATTAAACTGAATCTGAACAACCTCAACCTGAGGGTAGGTGGTAAGTATGTTATCAAGCACCTCTGCGCTGTCGTGGAAGGAAATACCAAGGTGCTTTATTTTGCCCTCTGCTTTAAGCTCAAGGGCAGTTTCGTAAGCCTTGCACTCCTTGTATTTTTCAAAGTTGCGCTTATCCTGAGCGTGCATAAGGTAGTAATCAAAATAATCTACACCTACTGCCTCAAGCTGGCTCTCAAAAAGGGGTCTTATTTCCTCATTGCTGTTAAAGTGACCATCTGAAAGCTTATCGGTAATTGTAAAGCTCTCACGGGGGTATCTTTTTACAAGGGTTTCACGCAGTACAATTTCACTTTTGCCGTCACAGTAGCCATGAGCGGTATCAAAGTAATTAAAGCCTGCCTGCATAAAGGTATCTACCATCTTTTTGGTTTCTTCTATATCATATTCGCCACGGCTGATTTCAGGTAATCTCATAAAACCGAAGCCAAAATTCCTTTCAAAACCGGTAACTGCCATAAATATACCTCATTTCTACATGATAATGTGATTATATCATAGCTTTTGTTTATAGACAATAATAAAAAGCAGGTGTATAATGTTTTGTGACAGGGGTGATAAATATGTTTGGAAAAAAGTTTAATAAAATGGAATTGCCTGAGGGCTACACAATAACCTACCACGCAGGCTTTATGGGCACTGAGCCCAATACAACAGAGTCCCTTGAAAAGGCTATTGAAATGGGCGCAAAAATTGTGGAGATGGATGTTACCTTCCGCAATGACGGTACACCTGTAATTGTACACGCTGACTCAGCAGGGGATAAGGGCGGTGTGCTTTTTGATGAAGCCATGAAGGCAGTTGCAAAGAGCGAAGGCATAATGGTAAACCTTGATATAAAGTCAGTTCAGAATCTGCCCGCAGTAGACGAAACAGTTAAAAAATACGGCATGATGGACAGAGTATTTTACACAGGCGTATGGGAAAAGTGGGTTGAAACTGTAAAGACCACATCAGAAATTCCCTACTACCTTAACTACAATGTTAAAAAGAGTGATGTGAAAAATCCTGCTGATGTTATTGCCCTTGCAGATAAGCTTATAAGCCTTGGTGCCTGCGGACTTAACAGCAACTTTGCCTTTGCAAACAGAAGGCTTGTAGAGATAATGCACAAGAAGGGCATACCCGTTTCACTCTGGACCTGCAACACAAAGCGCACCATGAAAAAGGCACTTAAAACCTACCCCGATAATATAACATCCAAAGAGCCTAAAGTGCTTGAGGATTTAATCAGATACTCAAAATAATGTAACAGAGCCTTAAAAATGTTACAGTTTATTGCAAAAATCTGTGTAACAATATTGCAATTTATGTAACAACGTGATAATATAATTAAAAATGTAACATAAAAGACATTCGTTTTTGCGGTGTTAAGTTACAGATTTATGAAAGGAAGTAATACTATGGATCTTACATCAATTGCAGCACTCGCAGTTAAGCTTGCTCAGGCAATCACATTCCTTACAGGCGATTGGGAGGCTTCCGCAATCCTTGCCCTTGTAGCAAAGTTCCTCAAGGATCTTGATTTCAGTGCAGTTTCTTCATTTATCGCAGGCATTCTTCCTGTAATAGGTGGTTAAGAGAAGTAAAAATTATTAAACGAAAGGATGTTACACATGGATTTATCAGCAGTTATGACCGCAGTTATGGGTATCCTTGCAAAGATTGACTATGCAAAGCTTATGGAGGTTGTTATGGGCCTTCTTAAGAATGTTGATTTTGCAAAGATTATGGAAATGGTTACAAAGCTTCTTGCTTCAGTTTCCGCATAAGATATAAAACACGAAACCTCCTGCTTTAGGGCAGGAGGTATTTTTTTACCTTTACTATAAATATAAAAGCTGATATAAAAGGCAAAAACCACCTCGGTTACCCGAAGTGGTCATTTGTTTGTAAAGACTTAAATTATGCCTCTTCCTGCTTCTTTGCAAAGCATTCGCTGCAGTATACAGGTCTGTCCTCACGGGGCTTAAAGGGAACCTTTGCAACTCCACCGCAGGAATTACAAGTTGCCTCAAACCATTCACGCTCGCCACGGGCTGCGTTCTTGCGTGCATCACGGCAAGCCTTGCAACGCTGAGGCTCGTTTACAAAGCCTTTTTCAGCATAGAATTCCTGTTCACCAGCTGTGAAAGTGAATTCGTTTCCGCATTCCTTGCAGATGAGAGTTTTGTCTTCGTACATGATATTAACCTCGCCTTAAAAAAAGATATTTGCCCTTGGACGGAATCGCACCGCCACCTTTGTTATGTACAACGCTCTGCTTTAAGCTACGGGGGCATATAAAGGCATTGCTGCCTAAAATTTATGGTTTATTTTCTTTCTGATTCGCTGTATGGCGTTATCAACTGCCTTCTCGCTGCAGCCTAATTCCTTAGCAATCTGTGCGTAGGAGGAGCCTGCCATTTTGTGGTTGAATACCTGCTTTTCAAAATCAGAAAGCACATCATCAATAAGCTGTAAAAGCCTTTCAGCTTCGTCATTCTCCACTACCACAAGGGCAGGGTCATCACCTGAGGGCTCATCAGCATTATCGTCTATTGATACCGCTGTGGTAAGTGCCACATTGCGGTCATTTGAATACCTGCGAAGGGCGGAAAGAATACGGCTCTCTATGCACATATTTGCATAAGCTCTGAAGGGGACACCTTTAGAAACATCAAACCTTTTTACTGCCTCAAGGAAGCCTATCATACCCTCCTGCACTAAGTCCTCATCGCTGATTCGTGAGTAGTCAGAGTTAAGCTTTGCAGCCTTTGCCTTTGCGGCAGGTGTAATGGTGGCAATAAGCTCTGCCATTGCCTTGTCGTCGCCGTCTGCTGCTCTTAAAGCTAAGGGTGCCAGAAGGTCTTCTTGGGGTTTATTCTGAGGCATAGTCCGCTCCCTTTTACATAGTTCAAAAAAATAATATCTCATTAAACAAGCTTTGTCAACACATTTTTGTTAATTGGGTAGATATTAGACAATAAGAATAATTTCAAATTGTGCAACATATACAAAAATCCGACTGGCTTTTGACCAATCGGATAAATCATCATATTAAATCCTGAATTTCGGGGAAGGGTGAAAGGCTTCTTTTAAGTATGCCGTGCATGTGAGCAATGGCAATTCCGTAGTTTACAATAGGGGTGCCGCTTGCCTTTGCCCTGCTTACTCTTGATTTCATCTCTTTTTCATTAAGCATACAGGCGCCACAATGTACAATTAAGTCATA
>JAKSQR010000106.1 GCA_024404065.1 Clostridia bacterium
CTTCTCGGCGTAATGCAGGGGGATACAAAAGCGGAGGCTGAGCTTCTTGCTGCCAAGGTTTCAAATTTAAGAGTTTTTGAGGATCCGGATGGCAAAATGAACCTTGATATTCACGCCATTGACGGCGAAATTCTTTGCATTTCACAGTTTACCCTGTGTGCAGATATCAAAAAGGGCAACCGCCCCTCGTTCATTCCGTCTGCCGCCCCTGATGAGGCTTCAGCACTTTATGATTACTTCTGCGAGTGCCTTCTTCAGAATGGCGTCAGGAAGGTGGCAAAGGGCATTTTCGGCGCAGATATGAAGGTGGAAATCCACAACGACGGCCCTGTTACAATAGTAATGGATACAGACATCTGGGCTAAAAAATAAAGCAAAATCAGAGGAAGCAAAATGAAAATTCAGCTTATAAATCTTCAGAATCCCACCCTTGCCAACTGCTGGCTTGCGGTGGACGAAAAAACCAACAAAGCCGCCCTTTGTGATGTGGGCTGGTATTATGATATTGTCGGCGAATTTATAAAAAAGCAGGGGGTAGAGGTAGAGTATATTCTGCTTACTCACGGCCATTTTGACCACCTTATGGGTGCAAAGGCTGCCGCTGCGGATCTGGGCGCAAAAATCGCCATTCACGCACTTGATAAGGAGGGTCTTTCCGATACAGAGGTAAACCTTATGGGCGACTTCAGAGTGGATGCCCCATTTGAGCCTACAACTGCGGATATTATCCTTAATGACGGCGACACCATCACCATAGGCGAAAGCACCCTCAAGGTAATGCACACCCCCGGTCACAGCGCAGGCAGCGTTTGCTTTATTGACGAAGAGGGCAGAAATATTTTAAGCGGTGATACTGTGTTTTACTCAACAGTTGGCCGCACAGATTTACCCACAGGCAGCGATGCCGATATGTACAATTCCCTCAAAAAAATAGTGGCACTTGAGGGCGAATACAACATTTACCCCGGTCACGGACCTGAAACTACCCTGAGCCACGAAAGAGTAAGAAACATCTATATCAGAAGGATGAACAGAAATTGATAATCCGTATTATTAACCACAGCTTCCACTTTGAGTGCGAGTGTCTGTGCAGGGTGTTTTACCCTAACGAAAAAATCAATTTAATATATGATATGTCAGGCTCTGACCCACTTACCGTCACCACAAAATATGAGGGCAATGTAGTGAGCGCAGACCTTGATATAAATGGGGAAAAGCGCTTTTATCAGATGGAAACAGACGAGGAGAATGCAGAGCTTCACCTGTGTCAGCTTATCTTTAAGGGGCTGTGTGAATTAACAGGCTATACGCCCCCATGGGGACTTCTTACAGGTGTGCGCCCCTCAAAGCTTCTTTTACACCTTATGGACGATTTAGGTGAGGAGGGCGCTGTAAATTACTTTAACAATGAGTTTATGGTAAACCCTGTTAAAACTGACCTTGCCTTAAAGGTTGCCCGCAATGAGGATGAGATTGTAAAATCCGCAAAGCCGGAAAGCTTCAGCCTCTATGTTTCAATTCCATTCTGCCCCTCAAGGTGCAGCTATTGCAGCTTTGTAAGCCACTCCATTGCAAACGGAAATGCTAAAAAAATACTGATAGATTACATCAATAAATTAGCTGAGGAGCTTGCCTACACAGGCAGCATTGCAAGGGAAAATGGTCTTCAGCTGGAGAGTATTTATTTCGGTGGCGGCACTCCCGGCATACTTGAGCCATCACAGCTTGATATGCTTCAATGCACCATTGAGCAGAATTTTAACCTTGACCATTTGCGTGAGTACACTGTGGAGATGGGCAGACCCGATACCATCACACCCGATAAGCTTCGTGTGCTCCGTTTACATAATACAGACCGCATCAGCATAAACCCGCAGACCTTTAATCAGGAAACCCTTGATTTAGTTGGTCGCAAGCACACTGTGGAGCAGGCTGTAGAGGCTTACCGCCTTGCAAAATCCTACGGCTTCAGGTGTATAAATATGGACCTTATTGCAGGTCTGCCCGGCGAGAATTTTGAAAATTTCAAGGATAGCCTTGATACGGCTATGATGCTCTCACCTGAGAATATTACAGTGCATTCACTTGCCCTTAAGCGCTCATCAAATCTTAATAAAGACGGCGCTCAGGTGGCAGACGGCAAGGAGGCAGGCAAAATGCTTGAATATGCCTCACTTATGCTGCCAAAAATGAATTACAGCCCCTACTATATGTACCGCCAGCAGAAGTGCGTAGGCAACCTTGAAAATGTTGGCTGGTGTAAGGGGGATACAAAAGGCTTTTATAATGTGGTAATGATGGAGGAGAGCCATACTGTTATTGCCGTAGGCGCAGGCGGAGTTACAAAGCTTTGCCATCAGGGCAGTAATAAGGTTGACCGAATCTTCAATTATAAATACCCCTTTGAATATATTTCCGGTTTTGATGTGATTCTTGACAGAAAGAAAGGCATCACCGATTTTTACAGAAAGGATGTGACCTGAAATGGAAAATTCAAAAAAGAACTCCATGCTTAACGGCGCTTTTGTGCTTATGATAGCCATTCTTATGGTTAAGGTTATCGGTGTCCTCTTTAAGATGCCTATGACCAATATGCTGGGCGCAGTTGGCAGAGGCTATTTCAGCTCCGCTTACGAAATTTACACACCAATTTTTGCTATCAGTATGGCAGGCCTTCCCGTTGCCGTATCACGAATGGTGGCAGAGGCTGTTGCCCTTGAAAAATACAGGCACGCAAGAGCAATTTTTATGACCTCCAAAAAGGTATTCTTCATTGTAGGTGTCAGCGGCCTTGCAGTGCTGCTTATAGCTGCAGTGCCCTACTGTATGCTTACAGACTGGGATAACCTTAAGGGTATTCTCTGCGTTGCTCCCTCTATTTTCCTGTGCTGCTATATGAGTGCCTACCGAGGCTACTATGAGGGCCTTCGCAATATGGTGCCCACAGCTATTTCACAGGTAATTGAGGCACTTGGCAAGCTTATTTTAGGCCTTGCTTTCATTAAGGTAATTATGATGAGAGGTCAGGCTGCCATAGCAGGTGTGGACTGGGAAACAGTTGAGTATGTAAAGGTATTCGGCACAAAGGTAACTTCTGAGGTTGAGGCTCTTACAGTAACTCAGTGCTGGGCTGCAGCAGGTGCTGTGCTTGGTGTTACACTTGGCTCATTCCTTTCTCTTATGTATCTTATACTTTGCCACAGGGTAAGAGGGGACCACTTCACAGGCGAAATGCTTGCAGCTTCTCCCGCAGCAGGTAAGGGCGGCGACATAGCAAAAGAGATGATAAGAATTGCCATTCCCATGGTAATCAGCGCTCTTATTCTTAATATCACAAACCTTATTGATACCACTACAATTCAGGCAAGGCTTGCAACCGCTCTCACATTAAACAGAGATATGGTTATCACTCAGCACGCCGCATTCAAGGCTGCTAAGGAGCTTGGCAGAATCAATATTGATAACGATAAGGCTATTGTAAAATATCTTTGGGGTGCATACGGCACAGCCCTTGACTTTAAGAGCCTTGTGCCCACCATCACAATTCAGCTTGGTGTTTCCGCAATCCCTGCACTTGCTACTGCATGGGCAGTAAAAAATAAGGATAACATCCGCTCCACTATTGAAACAGTTATCCGTGTAGGTATGCTTATTGCTCTGCCTGCAGGCTTTGGCATTGCCTTCCTTGCAACACCTATTCTTAATATAATTTACGGCAGAGGCAACAGTAACGAGAGTATCTCTCTTATAGCACCTATCCTTATTACCTACGGCATTTTCACACCCATTATGGCTATCTCAACCCCCACAACCAATATGCTTCAGGCAGTCGGCAGGGCAGATATCCCCATGAAGAGCGTTGCAGCAGCCGCAGTTTGCAAAATTATATGCAACTTCTTCCTTGTAGGTAATCCTAAGTTTAATATTTACGGCGCAGTATTTGGCACAGTGCTTTTCTATGTGCTTATTGTAAGTGTAAATATGTTTTCACTTTTAAGAGTTTCAAAGGTAAGGGTAAACTGGCTCAGCGTATTCTTAAAGCCCTGCATAAGCGCACTTCTCTGTGGCATTACCGCCTTTGCAACCCACGGAATTATAGTAAGACTTATACCTGAAACTGTGCTTACAGGTGACACAACCGCCTCTATTGTAAACACAAGCACAATAGGTGCAATTTTAGGTATTGGTCTTGGCGCAATAGTATATTTTATCTCTATCCTTCTTTTAAGAGGAATTGCAAAGGAAGATGTTGTAACTCTTCCCAAGGGAGAAAAAATTGCGAAAGTACTTGAAAAATATAGACTTTTAGGTTAAAATGTGATATAGTAACCGGGTCGGAATAATAAAGGACATAGTTATGATAGATTTTGAATTTAAAGAAAATTATAATTGTGACGACTTTATTCAGATTATGAAGCTGCTGCGTGCACCAGGGGGTTGCCCATGGGATGCCGCCCAGACTCACGAGAGCATTAAGAAAAATCTTATTGAAGAAACCTACGAGGTTATCGAGGCTATCAATAAGCAGGATTCTGACCTTCTTTGTGAGGAGCTTGGTGATCTGCTTATGCAAATTATCTTCCACACCGTAATGGAGGAGGAAAAAGGCGTATTTGATTTTGGCAATGTTACTGATGGCGTCAGCAAAAAGCTTATAATCCGTCACCCACACATCTTTGGTGATGTTAAGGCAGATACCGTTGATGATGTGCTTACAAACTGGGACGAGATTAAAAAGAAAACAAAGGGTCAGAAGACCACTACCGAGAGTATGCTCAGCGTACCCCGTGAGCTGCCCGCCCTTATGAGGGCTCAGAAAATTCAGAAAAAGGCAGCAGATGTAGGCTTTGACTGGCCGGATGTTACAGGCGCTGTTGACAAGCTCTATGAGGAAATCGGTGAGCTTAAAGAAGCTATTGAAAAGGGCGATAAATCCAACATAAATGAGGAGTTTGGAGATCTGCTTTTCTCAATGGTAAATGTTTCCCGCTTCATTAAGGTGGATTCAGAGGAAAGCCTTACAAACGCCTCCGATAAATTCTTAGCAAGGTTTACAGAGGTTGAAAAGAAGGCAGCCGAAAAGGGCATAGATATGAAAAATTCCACCATTGAGGAGCTGGACGCTCTGTGGGACGAAGTTAAAGCAGAGCAAAAAACTAATATATGAACGCCAACTTTTGGGCGATACATATAAATAAAACCATAGATTGGAGAAAACACAATGAATAAGACAGAACTTATTGCTAAGGTTGCAGAAGCAGCTGAAATTAGCAAGAAAGACGCAGAAGCAGCAGTTAAGGCTACATTCGCAGCAATCGGCGATGCTCTTGCAGCTGGTGAGAAGGTTCAGGTTGTAGGCTTCGGTACTTTTGAAGCTCGCGCTCGTGCAGCTAAGGAAGCTCGTAACCCCCAGACAGGCGCTGTTGTTAAGGTTCCCGCAACTACAGTTCCCGCTTTCAAGGCAGGTAAGGACCTTAAGGATAAGGTAGCTAAATAATTTAAGCTTATAGCTTTGGGCTGACCCACACGGGCCAGCCCGTTTTTTT
>JAKSQR010000107.1 GCA_024404065.1 Clostridia bacterium
CATTTTGCTGTGGCTTTTTTCTTTTGGTGTTGTTTGTAAATATTAGCTAAAAACACCTTGGCAAATATTAAAAATCGTATAATTGACCCTTATATGTATATTTTGTTATAATTATTTTATAAATAAATAAGGGAGGGGGATTGTGAGTGAATTGTCCTAAATGTGGTGCGAATATAAAGTTTTATAATCTTAAGCCCAATTGTTATAATTGTGGTGTAAATATAATGTATTACACTCAGGAGGCGGACCTTGTAAAGGATGCCAAAAAGGCAGAGCTTGAGTTTGCCTCAGCAAGAATTGTAGGGGCTAAATTAAAGGCTGCATTTATAGGTGGCAAGCTGCAAATTGCAAGGCTTGTAAATATTGTGCTTATTATATGTCTTTTACTGCCACCATTTGCTGCATTTCACTTAAATTCACTTGGTCATGAGCTTACCTTTAATATAGGTGGGCTTGGAGCTTATAATATGTTTTCAGATGGGCTTCTGCTTAAATTACCCGCCTTTATTGGCAGCACACTTTATGGTAAGCAGACTATCGAAATCATAGCCCTTTTAGCTTTATTTGTAGTTATAGTTTTGCTTGGTGTGGCTGTATTTGGTTGCTTACTTTTAAGCTTTCTTAATATTAAAAAGAGTGCAAAGGCTATATCAGTGCTTTCGTTTATAGCCGCAGGCTTAAGCATAGTGTTTATTATTGCTTCTATAGTAATTAACGCTGTTACCTCGGGTGCTCTTGCTGATTTCAGCATCGGTGCAGGCTGCTTTTTATCCGTTGTTATTTTCGGCGCAATGGGTATTCTTAATACAATAATCTCTAAAAAAGATATAGAAATAAAATACAGAGTAAATGACCCTGAGCGTAAAGAAATTCTTAAAAAGCTGAAAAAAGGCGAAATTACTCTTGATGATTTAACCCTTCCTGTATTTGAAACTGAAGAGGAAAAAGAGGCAAGGCTTAAAGCCCTTGAAGAGGCACTTAAAGAGGAAGAGGAGGGCGCAAAGTATGAGTAAAAAGAAAAATGCTGCCCTCATTGCACTTGGTGTTTTAGCACTGTTTGCAGTTTGTATCGTATGTGTATATTTTTATGCACAGCACATTATAAATACCCCTAAATTTGAGGTGCCTGAGGCAGAGCCCGTTAAATCTCTCACTCAGCTTACTGACGATAAAAACGAAATGCTCACTTATGTGAGAACAGCTTTTTATAACGGAACATACAATCAGACCAATGTTTCAAAATATAAGGAAGCATGGATTGAAGAGGATTCTGTTAATACAGATTTATCTGATGGTGATAAGAATGTATTTATGCTTTCACTTAAGGGTGCTGCTTCATCAGCAGGTGAGAAGTATAACACTTATGAAAAAACCAATAGTGATGAGCTTACTGTAATGCCAGAATTCAGCGTGGTAATGAGTGAAATTGATGATTTTACCATCACTCAGGGCATTACTCAGGAGAATGGCGAAATTACTGATGACGATTTCTACTTCTTTGAGGTTACCATAGGCGAGAGGAATTATCCCCTCTATGACCACATGGCGCTTACCTTTGAGCAGGATGAAAACGCCAGGGTGCTTGACGATATAATCGCAGGCTTTGCAGATTATCTTGATATAAATAACTGCGAAATCACCGCAAAGGGCTTCAGAGTAAACGGCAAAATAAACCGTATCTTTGACCACATTGAGTATGCTGAGTTTTATCATACCTACAATATAAATATGCAGGTTAAATTCAAGGGCGATTATGAAACTCTCGGCACAAAGAATATCAGCTTTGATTATACTGTAAAGGCAAGATATGAATTTACATGGTATGGTGCATATTTTAATGAGAAGGCTATTTATATGAATCCTAAAGACAGTCAGACCTTACCTGCCACAGTAACAGTAAGGGATGACGCTGAAAAGGGTGATTATGAGCTTAGCTTTACATCCTCTGACGAAACCGTAGTAACTATTGATGAGGATGGCATCATTACTGCTCTTAAATCAAACGAAAAGCCTGTAACAGTTACCATCACACTTAAATACAGAGGGGCAACCTATACAGATGAGCTTTTCGTAACAGTAACTGATCTGGAGGTGGCATAATGGCGGATGAAATTAAAACCACACCTTCAAGAAACTTAGGGGATAATATTTACAAAAGCTACAACTATGTAGGCTTCAAGGAAACCTTTGCATATCTTCTTAATGACTTTTCCAATTCCTTTAACATCAACGGATTTAAGGAAAGATATATATGGGATGTTGTTAAGGTTGACTTCGGTATTGCGGCAATTGTTAATATCTTTACATCTGCATGGGATGTAATAAATGATGTTATTATTGCAACTATTGTTGATAATACCCGTTCAAGGCTTGGTAAATTCAGACCATACCTTGTAGGTATGCAGATTCCCATGACTTTGCTTGGTATGTTTTATTGGGTTATACCCATGTTTTTCCCCAATACAGACGGCACCTATATGCCAAAGCTTATTCTTTATTTTGCTTTCTGCGTTATTGAGGAAACAGCAGGCACATTTACAAGCATTGCAAAAAGCGGATATATGTCCACCATAACGCCGAATCCTAACGAACGTGTAAGGCTAATTACCCTTGCAGAGCTTCTCACAGGTATGATGGGCGAGGATTTACCCCGTTACCTTTTCGGCGTTGTGTATGATATGATAAATGCAGGTAAAATCAAGTGGAAGTTAAGCTCTGCATTTATGGGCTTCGGTGTAATTACCGCAGTAATATCCTCTCTCTTTACTCTTTATTTCTTTATAGTTTCTAAGGAGAGAGTGCCTCAGTCTATAGACAGACCTAAGGTTAAGGAAGGCTTAAAGGCAATATTTACAAACTACCCCGTACTTCTTATGTGCCTTTCAGATTTCCTTGCAGGCTTTGCTATAAGCGCAGGTGACGAAAACTACTTTATTGATGTACACGGCTCCTATTCACTTATTACCCTTGCAAACCTGCCATCAGGTCCTAACGGCTCAATCAGCTATGCCTTTGTAGGGCCAATGAGACGCAAGTTTTCATCCAAAGCCTTATGGGTAGGCGCAGATATGTATGGCGATATACTCAGCGTAGGCTATTTCCTGTTTGGTATAACCAATAAAAATTACCTTAAAAAGGTGCCTATGACCATAGCTCTCGGTGTAAGAGAATGGTTTAATAAATGGGCATTCGGCGTAAATAAAGTAATAAATGCAGATTTGTGGAATGAAGCAATGGACTACTGCGAGTGGAAAAACGGCTATCGTATGGAGGCCACCACAGGCGTTGCAAAGAGCCTTGTGCTTAAAATACAGCAGTCCTTTATGAGCTCCGTAAGAAACATAGTAATGAAAAAAATCGGCTATGTTCAGGGCCTTGCCATTGGTACACAGGATATCAGCACAAAATTCTGGCTTTTTGCCCTCAGCTCTATTATTCCATTTGTTACAGGTATTTTAGGTATAGTACCCAAAATGCTTTGGCCAATAAATCAGAAAAAGCGAGCACAGATGTATGATGAGCTTGCTCAGAGAAGAAACAAGATGATTACAGAGTATGTTGCTGAGTTTACAGCATCAGAAGGGGAGGAAACTAAATGAGTACAATTAAAAGCGTAGTAGCACTTATTACCGCATTGATTATGGCTTTAGGCACACACCTTGCTCCTTATTTCCGCATCATCAAAGCAGGTGGCATGGCTAAGCTTTATGAGGATTGGTCAGTTTCCGATGAGTTTACAAAGGATTACTGCACCGAGATTAAGAAAGACCCCAATAAGGATTTCGTTATTCTTAACCTTGCTGATATTCAGCTTGTAGGCTTAGAGCCATTTAATGAGGATGGCGACTACACATGGAAGACCATTGATAAGCTTGTAGCTGACACAAAGCCCGATTTAATTACCCTTACCGGCGATAATGCCACTGCTATGCAGGCTTACGTTGAGGTAATTAAAAAAATAGATAGCTATGGTATTCCATGGGCACCTGTAATGGGCAACCATGATGGTCAGAACACAGCAGGTGGCGAAAACTGGTGTGCGCTTCTTTTCTATGAAGCAAAGAATTGTCTCTTTAAGCTTGGTCCAAAAGATATGGGTCACGGCAACTATATTATCAACATAACCGAAAATGGTAAGCTTATACATCAGCTCTATATGATGGATACCCACTCAAACACCAAAAAGGGTGACACCCTTAATGGTGAGGACGGTTACGATAACCTCTGGCAAAATCAGATGGATTGGTATAAGTGGGCAGTAAACGGCACTACAAAGCTTGAGGGTGGCACAGTACAAAGCACAGTAATGATGCACATACCACTTGTAGAGTACGATATAGCCTTCAATGAAGCCTATGATGCAGAAAAAGGTGAGTATAAAGGCGAATATGCTGAAACTTCTTTTGGCTACAATGGTGAAGGTGAATGCTGTGCAAATAATAATAACGGCTTCTTTACCATCTGCAAAGAGCTTGGTAGCACTAAAGAGATTGTTGTAGGTCACGACCATAAGAATTGCTCATCCATAGTATATGATGGCATCCGCCTTACATACGGTCTTAAAACAGGTGCAGGCAGCTATCACGTGCCTGAGATGAATGGCGGCACTACAATCACAGTTTCATCAGACGGCACCACAGTATCACAGCATCATTACATAACCCCATAAAAGCAAAAAGAAACTCCGCTTCAGAAACGAAGCGGAGTTTTTAATATTAAATATCAAAGCTTTTTGTAATCCTCAACTGCATCCTTAACCTTGAAAAGCTTATCAAGGCTCTTGATGTGACCGAGTACAAGTATAACCTGCTTTTCTTTAAGCACCGTGTTTGAGCCTATATCTGTATTAAGGCTTTCCTTACCATCAGCCTTCTCTTTAATACCAAGTATATTTACGCCGTATTTATTTCTTGCATCAATTTCGGTAAGGGTTTTATTATCCCACTTTGCAGGCACCTCAACCTCAATTATAAGGTGCTTTTCGTCAATACCGATGTAATCAAGCACATGGTCGTGAGTGCTTCTTATAGCAGTCCATTTAGCCATCTGCTCCTCAGGATGTACAACGTGTGTAGCTCCGTGCTTGCCAAGGAATTTTGCGTGAATATCAGTATTTGCACGGGCAATAATGGTTAATTTACCATCACTTAATTCATTTACAAGGTCGCAGGTTTCAAGTGAATTCTGAAAGTTTGCACCTATGGCAATAATACAAGCATCATAGTTTTTAATGCCTAAAGTTACAAGGAAATCTCTGCTTGTGCTGTCACCGATTCTTGCGTCTGTAACGTATGGAAGCACAGCATTAACCTTTTCTTCGTTATGGTCAATAGCCATAACATCCGCATTCATATCATAAAGCTTTTTGGCAACATTCTGTCCGAATTCGCCAAGACCTATAAGCAAAATTGATTTAGCCATATTATCTCCTTTTTAACCTATGGTAAGGTCCTCTTTGGGGTATTGTGAAACTGCAGTTTTTGTATTGCTTACTGCGGCAAATATAAGTGTAAG
>JAKSQR010000108.1 GCA_024404065.1 Clostridia bacterium
TCACCGTCAACTGTTATTTTTTCCTTAAAATGTACAAATAAATATGGCATATATTACCTCACAATTATTACTTTACACGCAATAAAATTTTATCATAGTTAATCTTTATTTTCAATTATAATCAGTCTTATATTTGAATTTTCAATATATAATTACAGAGTAACAAATAACCTTCTATATGAGATAAAAAATTGAAGGTAAATTAGTTGATATATAATTTTTGTTATGCTATATTAAATATAAAGGTAACAAATAATCACATAGCTTAAAGGAGAATAACTATGGGACTTTTTGGCAGTATCATTAAAAAAGCAGTTAATGAAGGCGTAGGCAATGCAGTAGGTAAAGCAGTTGAAAAGGCTGTTGCACCTGCAGCGGAAAAGTTTGCAAATATTGCAGCAGAGCATTTTAACACAGCAAGTGATGCTTTAGAAAACTCAACTGAAGCAAAGCAGGAGGCTGGCACTTCACTTGATAACGCTTTTGCAAACCTTGAAAAAGCAGCCGAGCGTTATGCAAATAATGTAGGCACAGCTGCATGGAATCAGATGCTTGGCGAGTTTCCAAAGTGGGAGTTTTCACAGATTACAGATTCAACAGACGACGAGGGCGAAGATTATTTCCTTATTACAATCACAGCCTATGCCACACAAAATATGCTTAATCAGTACAGAGATATTCTTACAGCTAACGGATATTCCGGCAGCGACCAGATTATGAGAAAGACTATAAACGGCAAAGAATACTGTGTTGATTTTACATTTGCAGAGTCAGGTGACGAAAATCAGATTCGCTATTGCATATACAAATAAGTAAGTAAAAATCGGTTGTTGAATAATCTCATATAGAATAGCAAAGAAAGCACCTCTGTCTGAGGTGCTTTCTTAATCTATAAGGGTATTGCTGAAAGTTTTGTAAGAACTATGTAAGATTGATATATTATTATATTGAATAAACACGCCATAATATTATATAATATGTCTATGATTATAAAGAGGTTAGATAAATGGGAATATCTGTTATTGACAATCATATAAACGGTATAAACTTTGCCAATGAGTTTTGTTGTGCTATTTTCACTGCAGTTATTTTAGGCGCTCTTTTAGTAAAAAAGCATCATAACAACGAAATCAGAGCACTGATATATTTTTGTTTTTGCTCAGCTTCTGCAATGTGGACCGATGCAATTTGTTATATGTGTGGCGGAAACACCAGACTTGTTGGCGTGCTTTACGCAATGACCGCTGTTTCTTACGCTTTTACCGCTTTTTCTGCCTGCACTTTTCTTATATATATTCTTACTTATTTTGAGGAGCGAAAAGGCGTTAAATACTCCAAAGCAAACAAGGCTTGTGCATATATATATTCTGTTATTTGCTCTTTGATTTACGCAAGCTCAATATGGACAGGCAGATATTTCTATATTGACAGCACAGGCAGATACCAGGCTACTTCTCGTGCTGCTTTTACAGGTGCAATTTTGTTTCCGCTTGCCGCTATAAGCATTATTGTTATTATTGCAAACAGAAAGCTGACCTCAAAAAGAGATACCATAATACACTTGTTTTATAGCTTATCATTTATAATTCTTGGTATATTTGATAGTATATACACATTATCATTTCACTATATTGTGATGACGGTTTTTGTATTTTGTATTTTCATTTTTATAAATCAGGAAAGGGATAAAGAATTGCAGATTAAGGAGAAGGAGCTTGCAATAAGTGAGCTTAATGCTTTGAGACTGCAAATGAATCCGCATTTTGTTTACAATACTCTAGCTTCTATTGATGGCCTGATTGTTGTTGAGCCTGATGAAGCAAGGCAGTTAATTGCTAAATTTACAAAGCACCTGCGCTCAAGCTATCTTGATAACAGCCCTGCCTTGGTTCCATTTGAAAAGGAGCTTGAAAACATAAAGTGCTACCTTTCCGTTGAGCAGGTAAGATTTCCCGATATAAATGTGGAATATAACCTCAATGCAATGGATTTTGATGTTCCACCACTTACCGTTCAGCCTATTGTTGAAAACGCTATTAAGCATGGTATTTGTAAAAGGGATGACGGCGCAGGTACAATAACAATTTCAACCTTTGATGACGATAACAATTATTATATTGAAATTAAGGATAACGGAGTGGGCTTTGATGTCAATTCACCTGAAAAAGATGATGGCAAAAAGCATATTGGTATAGTAAACACACAGAAAAGGTTAGAGCTTATCTGTAAGGGTGAGCTTAAAATAACTAGCGAAATTGATGTAGGTACAAAATCAGTTATTACCATTCCGAAGGAGAATATATGAGAGCATTGTGTGTTGATGATGAGGCAATTTTGCTGCGTGCTTTGGAGAATGCAGTTAGTCAAAGCCCGGATATACAAAGTGTTGCCAAATTTTCAAATGGAAAAGCAGCAATAGAGTATGCAAGGAATAATCCTGTAGATATTGCATTTCTTGATATAGAAATACATCAGATGAATGGAATTGAGTTGGCTGCTGAGCTAAGAAAAATATATCCAAAGCTGCTTGTTGTTTTTTGCACAGGCTATGATAGCTATGCACTTGATGCCTTTAAAATACATGCTAATGGTTATCTTACAAAGCCTATTTTTGCCGAAGCAGTGCAGGAGCAGATTGACAGCATTAAAGCTATGATTGGCAGTGATGACAGCAATAAGCTTGTTGTAAAATGCTTTGGTAATTTTGAGGTGTATTATGAGGGTAAGCCCCTTGAATTTACCCGCAGTAAATCCAAAGAGCTTTTTGCTTATCTTATTGACCGAAATGGCGCAACCGTTTCAGCAGGTCAAATAGCAGTAACTATCTGGGAAGATGAGCTTGACGATAAAAAGATTAAAAATAATCTTTATCAGGCTTATCATCAGCTTAAAGCGGTTATGGAGGAAATCGGCTTTGCCGATGTACTTATTAAAAATTCAACCGGTTATGCGGTTAATACCAAACTGATAGACTGCGACTACTATAAGTATCTCAGCAAAGAAATCAGTATTGAGGATTTACCACAGACCGATTATATGTATCAATACAGCTGGGCAGAGGAAACCAATGCCAGAATAAATAACTGAAGGAGTATAAAATGCCCGTATTATTATTTGAAAGCATTGCATTTGGCATATCACTAATTGCATTTATATATGGCTTTTTTACTGTTTATTTATCAAACTCACCAATGTATTTTAAGCTTATGGTAAGTGCCGTAGGCTGTTATACACTTGAGGAATTATGGGTAATTGTAAATGCAATCTGTGGCGTGGAAAACGATACATTTTCCATCAGGCTTATTGGCATTATCGGTTGCTATTGCACCTTTTTAACTGCAAGTTCAAGAGGGCTTACTAACCTGCTTGGAAAGGATGCAGTAAATAAAAAGATACCGAAATATGCAGCTCTTATTGCACCTTTAATTGTAGTTTTAATATTTGCTTTTGGATTAAGTAAAGCTCATATACATCAGGGGTTATTCTTTATAGCTATTCTAATGCTTGTTTTTCTTCCTATGGTTCTGGATTCTTATTTTGAGCTCAGAAGTCTGCTTTTACCAATGGACGAAAAGAAAAAACTTAAAATCATTAAACTGCTGAATGTACTTGTGCTTATACAGTATGTAATTTCCTTATCATATATGCTTATCACAGGTATGAATACCTTGCTTGTTATGGATGTTATTTCTGCTATTGGAATGGCGCTTATTGTTATTGTCAGCAGAAAGGGGGCACTTATATGGAAAGCTTAAATCTTACCATTTTTATCTGCCTCGCAATTCCTCTTAGTATGACTCTGCTTATGTTTAAGGGCCACTCAAGAATGCTGTGTGCTTTTTTACTTTCAGGCATGTTTATGTGCGTTTTTTCAGGCGAAATAAACGGACTTGTTTTGAATGTGAGCGGCTATGATACCCAATTTTTAGCGGTAAATATAGCACCTTTAGTTGAGGAAATAACAAAGGCTTTGCCTATTATTTTTATTGCATTTCTTGTTAAACCATCAAGGCAGAAAATTGCTGAATTTGCCCTTATGGTAGGTGTAGGCTTTGCAACCCTTGAAAATATCAGCCTTCTTGTTAATTCAGGCACTATTTCATTAGGCTATGCTTTCTTAAGAGCTATCGGTGCAGGAATGATGCATGGTATATGCACATTGGTTGTAGGCCTTGCTATGTTTAGCGTTATTGAGGAAAAAATGGTCTTTTTCTCAGGTACAATTTCGGCGCTTTCCATTGCTATGATTTATCATTCTATATACAATATGCTTATTACATCAAAGTATATGGTGCTTGGTGCTTTGCTACCCATTGTTACATTTACACTTATTATGATTGTAAGTGTTACACATTTCAGAAAAGTTTCTGTTCAGAAAAATAAAAATATCTCCAAAAACTCCTGATTTGTAAGAACTGTGTAAGATTGCCGTGTTAAAATAATGGCAAATAATACACAAAGGGAGACACCGGTTATGAAAAAACTAATATCAGTTATGCTTTCTGTGGTAATAGTAGTTACCACAATTACTTGCCTCGGTCTTGTTAATGCCTCAGCTGCAAAAACAGGCTACACATTATCAATAGATGGTTTTACAAGTCGTGAGATAGTCGATGTATCTGTTGGTTTTGAAAATGAAGATGGCAGCCTTGCACAGGCTAATTTAATTAAAATCAAGGTAAAAGCACTTAATGATGGCAATCCAGACCTTTTTTATTGGATGGCTGAAAATAATCTTGCAAAAAATGGTAAGATTGAAATACTTAATGCCAAAGATGGTAAATTAAGCCGACGCATTGAATTTAGTAATGCATACTGTGTTCATTATGAAGAAACATTTGAGGTAACAGCAACAGGTGCTCAGATGTTTGAAGAAATCTGGATATCAGCTGGAAATATTAAAATGAATACACTTGAATATGAAGCTAACTGGAACTGATAGGTCATAGGTGTTAAGGAGAATTGACATGAAAAATATAGTAAAAAAAGTTATATTACCTCTTGTATTTGCAAGTATGTTCTTATTCCAGGCTATTCCTGCTTTCGCAGCTGCATCACCAGCTACACTTAAGGTAGATGGCTTTGATGATAGAGAGGTTATCAGCTACTCATATTCACTTGATAAGGCAACAGACGAAAAAGGCAAGGTTACAGGCTCAGCTGAATTAACTGAATTTGTTATAAAAGTTGTTCCTATGGAAAACGGCAATAACCAGCTTCAGCAGTGGGCACTCAGCGAAAA
The DNA here is from genome assembly GCA_024404065.1 of Clostridia bacterium. Lineage (GTDB taxonomy): Bacteria > Bacillota > Clostridia > Oscillospirales > Acutalibacteraceae > CAG-177. The sequence continues at coordinate 5,243 of JAKSQR010000108.1, forward strand.
TGATAAAAGAAATGCTGAGTTGGAGATTTACAATACCGTCAGCGAAAGCGTAATGAAAACCATTAAAATGAAAGATGCAAGATGCATCAGTCAGGAGCTTAAATACAGCAAAGAGGACGGCAACTACGAAGAAATCAGAATTGTCTGCTCTGAATTGGAAAATGGCTCTGTAAAATTTGAAAACAACGTATCTCAGCTTACAGGTACTACAGTTTCAAATGGCAGCAGACAAAATCAGATTAT
>JAKSQR010000109.1 GCA_024404065.1 Clostridia bacterium
CTTTACTGTGCTGACTAATGATGACATTCGCTTCTTCCTCTCTTTGAATGAGTAGCATTATATGCTGTTTGTGGGCAACTTCCCACAAATAGTTATTATAATATATAGACGCAATATAGTAAAGATGTAATAAACGCCAAAAAATAATAATAAAATTTGTGAATAAAGAAAAAAGCTCCCCCACTGCGGATGTGTTTCTGCAGCGGGGGTTTTGCTATTCACTTTTTGTTTCTGTAATCGTCAATAAGACCTTCAAGCCATTTGATGTGTGTATGGTATTTCTCAATCATTACGTGCTTTGCATCATTCTCTTTTTTAAGAAATTCCACTTCCTTTGAGAGAATAGCAAGGTTGCGCTCAAGCTCCTCAATCTGATGGTTTTTATTTTCCACCACCAGCTTGTAGCCCTCAATAGTTTCATAGTAAAACTTAGCCTGCTCACTATCATTTTCATCAGGCTCAGGGGTAGCGTTATTAAAACCGATAAGCACGGTAATAATGGGCTGAATAGTACTGTAGCGAAACTCCGTATATCCACCAGACATAATTCTGTCTATTGTGCCGAGGGGAACACCTGACAGCTCTGAAAGCTTAAGGTTTGAAATACCGAGGGCTTTCTTTCTGTCTTTACACCAGGCAATCATTTCAAGTGGGTTAAGGCTCATTATTTCGGGCATAGTTTTAAGGTCAGACATCATAAGATACATCTCCTTTTACACCTTCACTATCATAAGTGAGTTGAATAATTCGTTTATGCCTGTGGAACTTACGAAATAAGCTGGTATTATTCAGTTAAGAGAAGAAATTTCTCTTACGGAAAATATAGCACAATCAAAGCTTTAATTCAACCAGAACAATGCAAAATGAAAGGAGATTTTGAAAATGAGTATGAAATTTTATGAATGTAAGATTTGTGGCAATATTGTAGCATCAGTAAAGGAAAGCGGTGTGCCCGTAGTCTGCTGTGGTGAAAATATGGAAGAGCTTAAACCAAACACCGTAGATGCCGCATTTGAAAAGCACATACCCGTATTTATGATTGATGGTGATAAAATCTATGTAACCGTAGGCGATATGGAGCATCCTATGACTGCAGCGCACCACATTGAATGGATTGCCATAGAAACCACAAACGGTAATCAGCGCAAAATACTTGACCCTGAGGGTAGCCCTACTTCCTGCTTTGCCCTCTGCAAAGGCGATAAGGTAAAGGCAGTTTATGCCTACTGTAATCTGCACGGATTATGGCGAAAGGACAACTGAAAATATGTTTGATTATTCCTCACTTTTCAGGCTTGGCTATGGTCTTTATGTAATTACCACAAGCCTTGATGGCAAAGATAACGCCATGATTTGCAATGCAGCAATTCAGGTAACCGACTCCCCTGCAAGAATGGTTGTGTGCATTGGCAAACAAAACTATACACACGATTTGATAATGCAGAGCAAAAAGCTGAATGTAAACTGCATTTCAGTAAGCGCTCCATTTGATTTATTCAGGCAATTTGGATTTAAGAGTGGCAAAAATGAAGATAAGCTCAAAAATGTCAGCTTTATACGCTCTGCAAACGGACTACCCATATTACTGAAATATGTAAATGCTTTTATTTCACTGAAGGTTGATAGTTATGTTGACCTTGACACCCACAGTATGTTTATCTGCACCGTAACAGACGGGCAGATACTTACAAATGAAGAAACCATGACATATACCTACTACCACCAGAATGTAAAACCAAAACCACAAAAGAAAACCGGCTGGGTGTGCAAAATCTGCGGGCACATCCACGAAGCCGAAAGCCTCCCCGACGATTTCACCTGCCCTGTATGTGGCCACAGCAAAGAGTATTTTGAGCGGGTGGAAATTTAATAAAATCCGCAGTTAATATATGACTCTCCAAGATATGAACTACCGCAAAATCCGAGAAATCCGACCTCTGTTTCGGGGGTCGGATTTCTCCTGTGTAATATTGCCTGCATTTATTTTTCTACTGCATTGACACTTGTAACTTTATTATGATAAAATTTATTTATTCCAAAATAAAAGGAGAAATGCAATTTGGAAAACTTCAAATCAAGCACAGGAATGTATGCAATTGCCCTTTTAATAATTGCATTCATCGTTGCACAGTCCATGTTTTTCATAATTAAATCATGGAAACACGGCAAAGAATTGGGCATTAAAAAAGAAACCCTTGTAAACACAGTTACATCAAGTATTTTATTTACAATTGCTCCGGCAATATCAATACTTGTTACTGTATTTGTGCTGGCAAAAGCACTTGGCATAGTGCTTCCCTGGATAAGGCTTACAGTTATAGGCAACCTTGCTTATGAAACTGTTGCCGCTGAAACAGCACTTAATAACCTTGGCGGCTCACTTTCAAGTGAAATAACTGACCCCGTTCAGTTTTCAACAGTTGCGTGGGCTATGACAATAGGCGCTATATTCCCCCTCACCTTCCTTCCCCTTGTATGTAAAAAGCTTCAGAAGGCCATAGGCGGAGCTGTAAACAAAGACGAAAAGAGCGCAAAGGTTGGCGATATTATATCAGCTTCCGCATTTATCGGCATTATTTCTGCGTTTATTGCAAGAGCTATAAACGGCTGCTCAACCCAGACAAGCACCGATGGCATAAAGCTTGTAACAGAATCATCAGGCTTTATTTCAATCAGCACCCTTATATGTGCAATTATTCTTATGTTGCTTTTCACTCTGATATGTAAAAAAGCAAGCTGGGGCGCAAAAGCAGAGCCCTTTGCAATGCCCCTTGCAATGTTTTGCGCAATGGGATTTGCCGTATTGCTTACAAAGGTAGTACCTGCTGATATTTCAGGCTTTACCTGGTATACCATAGGCGAAGAGCTTAAAACATTACTTTAAGGAGGTGCCTGAAAATGAAAAATACTGAAAAAAATTATTTTGACAAAGTACACGTTTGGGGCACCGTATGGAATTATATTGCCCTTGTAGTTATGTTCATAGTACCCATCGGCATTTCCGTTTTGCTTAAATCATGGCCTACCCTCAGCGTTTTAGGTAAGGTGCTTGTAACACTTATCCCACTTTACTGGGTTACCGCTATTGTAGAGGTTGCAACTTATGTGCCTATGCTTGGTGCAGGCGGCACATACCTCAGCTTTGTAACAGGCAATATTTCAAACCTTAAGCTTCCCTGCGGCCTTAACGCTATGGAAAACGCAAAGGTAAGACCTAACACAGAGGAAGGCGAAGTAATAAGCACAATTGCTATTGCTGTTTCATCCCTTACAACCACAGTTGTAATTGCTGTTGGCGTGCTTGCTTTCTCAAAGGTATTCAGCTCAGCAAGCAGTAATCCCACCTTTGCGGCCGCATTTAATAATGTGCTTCCCGCTCTGTTTGGTGCCCTTGGTGCAAGCTACTTCATAAAGCACTGGAAGCTGGCATTTGTACCTGTAATCACAGGTATTGTAATGCTGCTTATATCCCCTACTATGGGCGTTGGCATACTTATGTTTATTACAATTGTTGCTTCAATAATCGGCGCACTTGTAATTTACAAAGCAGATTTTGGTCCATTCCTCAAGGGCTTATCAAAGAAAAACAAGTAATCCAGTGTGCATACAAAATAACAATATAGCATTTTTCACATACGAATATATTGTGCAAATTCACACTTGAATATTATTAAGATATAGTTTATATTATTTAAGGCAAATTAACTCTAATCCTGAAAGGAGAAAATTGTTATGATCAATTACACAAACGAAGTACAGAATATGTGCTGCGTAGCAAAAGGTCCCAAGCATGGTCCCGCTCCAATCCCTGAAGAGGGTCAGTGGGTAAAGGCTTACGAAATCAAAGACATTTCAGCTTTCACACACGGTGTTGGCTGGTGTGCACCTCAGCAGGGCGCTTGCAAGCTCTCACTTAACGTTAAGAACGGCGTTATTGAAGAGGCTCTTGTAGAAACAATCGGCTGCTCAGGTATGACTCACTCAGCTGCTATGGCTGCTGAAATCCTTCCCGGCAAGACAATCCTTGAAGCTCTTAACACAGACCTTGTTTGTGATGCTATTAACACAGCTATGAGAGAGCTCTTCCTTCAGATCGTATACGGCCGTTCACAGTCTGCTTTCTCAGATGACGGTCTTTCAGTAGGTGCTGGCCTTGAAGACCTTGGTAAGGGCCTTCGTTCACAGGTTGGTACTATGTACGGCACAAAGGTTAAGGGTGTTCGTTACCTTGAAATGGCTGAAGGTTATGTTACAAGACTTGCTCTTGACGCTGACGATCAGGTTACAGGTTACGAATTCGTTTCACTTGGTAAGATGACAGACTTCATCAAGAAGGGTGACGATCCCACAACAGCATACAATAAGGCAATGGGCACTTACGGCAGATTTGCTGATGCCGCTAAGTACATTGATCCCCGTAAGGAATAATAGAGGAGGTAAATTACAATGGCATTATTTGAAAGCTACGAAAGAAGAGTTGACCAGATTAACGCTGTTCTTGCACAGTATGGTATCTCCTCAATTGAAGAATGCAAAGAAATCTGCGCATCAAAGGGTATTGACCCCTACACAATCACTCAGGAAACACAGCCCATCTGCTTTGAAAACGCAAAGTGGGCTTACACAGTAGGCTGCGCAATCGCTATCAAGGCTGGTTGCACAAAGGCTGCAGATGCAGCTGCTAAAATTGGCGAAGGCCTTCAGGCTTTCTGCATCCCCGGTTCTGTTGCTGCTAACCGTAAGGTTGGTCTTGGCCATGGTAACCTTGGTAAGATGCTCCTTTCAGAAGAAACAGAGTGCTTCTGCTTCCTTGCTGGTCACGAATCATTCGCAGCAGCTGAAGGCGCTATCAAAATTGCTCTTAACGCTAACAAGGTTAGAGTTAAGCCCCTCAGAGTTATCCTCAACGGTCTTGGCAAGGACGCTGCTATGATTATTTCAAGAATCAACGGCTTCACTTATGTTCAGACAGAGTTTGACTATGCTTCAGAAGAAGTTAAGGTTGTTAAGGAAACAGCTTACTCAGACGGCGACAGAGCTAAGGTTAAGTGCTACGGCGCTGATAACGTTCCCGAAGGCGTTGCTATCATGAGACTTGAAAACGTTGGCGTTTCCATCACTGGTAACTCAACTAACCCCACAAGATTCCAGCACCCCGTTGCAGGTACATATAAGAAGTGGTGTGTAGAAAACGGTGTTAACTATTTCTCAGTTGCATCAGGCGGCGGCACAGGCCGTACACTTCACCCCGATAATATGGCTGCTGGCCCCTCAAGCTATGGTATGACAGATACTATGGGCCGTATGCACTCAGACGCACAGTTCGCAGGTTCTTCATCAGTTCCCGCTCACGTTGAAATGATGGGCCTTATCGGTATGGGCAACAACCCCATGGTTGGTGCTACCGTTGCTTGCGCAGTTGCAGTTGAAGAG
>JAKSQR010000011.1 GCA_024404065.1 Clostridia bacterium
GCTGTTGAAGAAGCTCCCGTAGTTGAGGAAGCATCATTTGATGATGACGACGACCTTCAGGATTTATATGACCTTCTTGATGAGGGTGAAGATGCTCCTGCAGTAGATTTCGTTGCTAATATGGAAACAGTTGTTCCTGATTTCAATCAGGCACTTGCAGAGGAGGAGCCTCAGATTCCTGCAGCTCAGGCTGAGCCCGAAATTCCTTCAGTTCCCGTTTTTGAAGCTCCCGTAGCAGAGGAAGAGGAAACTGTTGACGATATGGATGAGTTCCTTAACAGCCTTGATATAGACGAAGGCGACTCTGATGACGATGAAGATATTTCATCACTTTTTGACAGCCTTTTTGATTAATTATGTTTCAGATAATTTCCACAATTGTTATTGCTCTGCTTGTGGTTATTGACAGGGTAAGTAAAATTCTTGTTGTAAGTAACCTTAAGGGCAATGGTCCAAAGCCATTTATCCCCGGCGTTATGACCTTTGAGTATGTGGAGAATACAGGTGCAGCCTTCAGTGCTTTTTCTGATGATACTGTTGTGCTTACAGTTTTTACTGTGCTTGTAATAATCCTCTGCCTTATTGTGCTTTATACACGCAAGGTTAAGTCAAAGATTGGCATTGTAAGTATGGTGCTTATCATATCCGGTGGAATAGGCAATGTAATTGACCGTATTAAAGACGGCTTTGTAGTGGATTTCTTCGCCCCTGACCCCAAGTTTCATTTTGCAGTTTTTAACGTGGCAGATATCTTTATAACAGTAGGTGCATTTTTGCTTATAGGTTATGAGATATATGAGCTTGTAATGGAGAAGAAAAACGCAAAAGCCGAAAAAGAAAACAAAGATGATTGAAAAAATAAGCACATTTGAATATAACGAACCTATTTCCTTCTACGTAGATGAAAGCGTTTCACAGGAGAGAATTGATAAGATTCTCTCCTGTATTCTGGAAGGCTACTCCAGGTCCTTTATTCAGAACCTGCTTTCAGATGGTCTTGTAACCTGCAACGGCAAGGTTATATCTAAAAGCCATAAACCAAAGGCAGGGGATTTAATTCAGTTCACAGTAAGTGAACCTGCACAGCTTTCTATTGAGAAAGAGAATATTCCTCTTGAAATAATGTATGAGGATAACGACCTTCTGGTTGTAAATAAGCCCAGAGGCATGGTTGTACACCCCGCTCCGGGCAACTATACCGGCACACTTGTAAATGCACTTCTCTATCACTGTGGTGATAGTCTTTCAGGCATAAATGGTGCTGTAAGGCCAGGTATAGTTCATAGGATAGATAAAGATACAAGTGGGCTTTTACTTGTAGCAAAAAACGATATTGCCCACATTTCACTTTCTGAGCAAATCAGAGAGCATTCCCTTGACCGTGAGTATAGGGCAGTAGTTCACGGCAGACTTAAAGAGCAGGAGGGAGTAATTGATGCTCCCATCGGCAGAAGCCCGACAGACAGGAAAAAAATGTGTGTAACAGATAAAAACTCTAAAAACGCAGTTACGCACTATGAAATATTAGAGGAGTACAAGGACTACACATTTATCAGGTGCGTGCTTGAAACAGGCAGAACTCATCAGATAAGAGTGCACATGAGCTACATCGGTCATCCCGTAGCAGGTGACCCTGTATATGGACCTAAAAATGGTGTAACCTATCTTAATGGTCAGTGCCTTCACGCAGCAGTTCTTGGCTTTACTCATCCGGTTACAGGCGAAAGAATAAGGGTAGAATCACCCTTGCCTGAATACTTTACCGATTTCATCAGGAGAGTTAAATGACAGAAGAAAAGAATTACAAAGACTGGCTTGTTGTTTCAGATATAGATGGTACTCTGAATGACAAAAGAAGAAATTTGCCTGAGCGTAATCTTAAAGCCATAACAGATTTTGTTAAAAAAGGCGGAAATTTTACCCTTGCATCCAGCAGAAATCCAGAATCTCTTTATCGTCATTACAGCAAGCTTCCTATTTCCACACCTGCAATCGTTTCAAACGGTACAGGTATTTACGATTTCAAAAACAAAAAGTATTTATATTATCAGGGCCACAGTGAAAAGGCTAAGGATGATATAATTATGCTTAAAAGAAAGCATCCCACCTGCGATGCAGTAGTTTTTACAAAGGATGATTTGTATATAGCAGGCGCTGGCTGGTGGAGCCTTTGGTATGTTACCATTGACAGGCTTTCACACAAGTTTATCCATGATATAAGAAAGATTCCAAGAGAAGACTGGGGCAAAATAATTATAAATGGTCCCTGGTGGAGAATTTCAAAAGTCAGAAGAGAATTTGAAAATTTCCCTGACCGTGAGTTTTCCGTTGTAAAAACTTCTTTTGTTTCCTTTGAGGTAATACCCAGAGGTATCAACAAGGGCTCATCTGTTAAGGAACTTGCAAAAATCTTAGGGGTTGAGCAGGACCATACTGCCGCAATCGGCGATTACTATAACGATGTTAATATGCTTAAATCCGTTGAGTATCCCGCTTGTGCAGGTCAGGCACCGGACAGAGTAAGGGCAATTTCAAAGTATATTGCCTGCCACTGTAATGAAGGTGCTGTGGGCGATTTCCTTGAGTATCTTATAAATGAAATAATTGAAAAATAATAACAGGAGGTGGCTGCAATGGATGCAGTTCTCAAGAAAAGTTTAAAAATAACAGCTTGTAAGGCAAGAATGGGTATCATTGAAGGTGTTTACAATGCAAAGTCAGGTCATCCCGGTGGATCTCTTTCCTGCGTTGACATTATCACATATCTCTACTTTAATGAGATGAATGTAAACCCCAAAGATGATAAGAATCCTGACAGAGACAGATTTGTTCTTTCAAAGGGTCACGCAGCACCTGCACTTTATGCAGTGCTTGCTCTTAAAGGCTTCTTCCCTCAGGAGTGGATTAAGACACTTCGTAAGAGTGATTCAAAGCTTCAGGGTCACCCCAGCATTCAGTACACCCCCGGTGTTGATATGAGCACAGGCTCACTTGGTCAGGGCATCTCCGCTGCCTGCGGTATGGCTCTTGGCGCAAAGCTTTCTGGTAAAGACTACAGAGTTTACACCGTTCTTGGTGATGGCGAAATTCAGGAAGGTCAGGTTTGGGAAGCTGCTATGTATGCTCCTGCCAAAGGTCTTGACAACCTTGTAGCAGTTGTTGATAACAATAACCTTCAGATTGATGGTACATGCGAAGAGGTTAACTCTGTATATCCCATCAAAGAGAAGTTTGAAGCATTCGGCTGGAATGTTATTGAAATAAATGCACATTGCTTTGACCAGATTGATGATGCTTTCAAGGCAGCAAAAGAGTGCAAAGGCAAGCCCACACTTATCCTTGCAAAGAGCTTAAAGGGTAAGGGCGTTTCCTTTATGGAAGATGAATGTGGCTGGCATGGTACTGCTCCTAATCAGGAACAGTATGAGCAGGCAATGGCAGAACTTACCGCAGCTCTTAAAGAGCTTGAGGCATAAGAAAGGTTGAGGTGAAGAAAATGGCTGATGTAATTAAAATGGCTACCCGTGAAGCCTATGGTAAGGCTCTTGTAGAGCTTGGTGCTATAAATGATAAGGTTGTTGTTCTTGACGCTGACCTTGCTGCTGCTACAAAAACTGGTATGTTCAAAAAGGCTTATCCTGACAGATTTATTGATACAGGTATTTCAGAATCAAATATGATGGGCGTTGCTGCAGGTCTTTCAACTACCGGCTACACAGTATTTGCAAGCACATTTGCTATGTTTGCAGCTGGCAGAGCTTTTGAGCAGGTTCGTAACTCAATCGGTTACCCCCATCTTAACGTTAAAATCGGTGCAACTCATGCAGGTATTTCAGTAGGTGAAGATGGTGCAAGCCATCAGTGCTGCGAAGATATCGGCATTATGAGAACAATCCCCGGTATGACAATTATTAACCCTGCTGACCCCGTTGAGGCAAGAGCAGCTGTTCTTGCAGCAGCAGATTATGAGGGCCCCGTTTATATGAGATTTGGTCGTCTTGCAGTTCCCTGCATTTTTGGCGATGACTATAAATTTGAGTGGGGCAAGGCAGTTACAATTAAAGAGGGTAAGGATGTTACAATTTGTGCTACAGGCCTTCTTGTAAATGAAGCTATTGAAGCAGAAAAGATTCTTGCTGCTGAAGGCATTGATGCTGAAATTATCAATGTACATACAATTAAGCCTCTTGATGCAGAAACAATCTGTGCATCCGCAGCTAAAACAGGCTGTGTTGTAACAGCTGAAGAGCATAATATTATTGGTGGTCTTGGCAGTGCAGTTTGTGAAGCTATTTGTGAAAATGGTGTTGCAGCACCTGTTGTAAGACTTGGCGTAAATGATAAGTTTGGTAAGTCAGGTCCTGCAGTTGAGCTTCTTCACATTTTTGGCCTTGATGCAGCAGGCATCGTTGAAAAGGCTAAGCAGGCTATCTCAATGAAGAAATAAGGAACTTTATATAATGAGCAGTGATACAATACTTAAAAAGTCACTTTTTGGCGGTTTCAAAAAAAGTGATGTAATGAACTATATTGAGCAGCTTCAGGCAGAGAATGTAGCTGTTAAATCTGAGCTGGAAAATGCTGGTGATTATAAGGAAATGTACGAAAGCCTTAAGGCTGAGTATGACGAAATCACTGAGCAGTATGAGGCACTCAAGGAAGAAAATGAAAAGCTTCAGAGTACCAAAAAATCTGTTGCAGATACAGTATCAGCAGAGGAAAAATCCAATTCAGTTATTAAGGATGCCATGAAGTATGCGGATAGTATAGTATCCGCAGCAAAGGAATCCGCTGCAGGTATTATTTCTACTGCTGCTGCCGCAATCTCAGGCGCAACTGCAGATATAAGTGAAGCAAACAGTAAGGTAAGGGAAGCTCAGCAAAACCTTGATAATTCGCTTAACGCAGTTCAGTCAGATGTTGAATCATTGCTCGCAAATCTTGAAAAACAAGCTGCAGATTTAAGGGAGGATGAGTAAATGGCAACTTATGAAATAAACCTTGCTGACATCCGCTCAGCTATTCCTCAGCTTAAAGCTGGTGACAGAGCCCTGCTCAGCGGTACATGCTACACCTCAAGAGATGCAGCTCATAAAAAGATATTTGCCCTTCTTGATGAGGGCGGGGAGCTACCCTACGATTTAAAGGATGCCTGCATTTATTTTGCAGGTCCTACTCCCGCACCTGAGGGCTTTGTTATAGGCAGTTGTGGTCCTACCACAAGCAGCCGTATGGATGTATTTTCTCCCCGACTTCTTGACCTTGGTCTTGCTGCAATGATTGGCAAGGGCAAAAGAAGTCAGGAGGTAATTGATGCTATTATCCGCAATAAGGGTGTTTACTTCTGCGCTATAGGTGGTGCGGGTGCCCTTTATGCAAGCCACATTACAGAGTGTGAGGAGATTGCCTTTAAGGAGCTTGGCTGCGAAAGTGTTAAGCGCCTTGTAATTAAAGATTTCCCCGTTTATGTTGGTATAGATTCTGAGGGCAACAGTATTTGTAAATAAGTTATGTATTTATTAGCAACTAATCCTATTTTAGCCTTTGCGGCTATTATTCCTGCAATCATTCTGATTGTTAAGATATACAAGGCAGATAAAGTAGATAAGGAGCCTGTTGGCTTACTTGTTTCCCTTGTAATCCTTGGCATTATTTCTACCGCTATTGCTCTTGTGCTTGAAGAGGCAGGCTCAGGTTTGCTTGGCTTATTCTTTAAGGAAAATTCACTTGCTTATAATATAATTATGTATTTTGGCGTTGTTGCCTGCTCTGAAGAAGGAGCTAAATATATCCTTCTTAAAAAGAGGACATGGCGCAGCAAAGAATTTGACTATCTTTTTGATGGCGTAGTTTATGCCGTATGTGTTTCCCTTGGCTTTGCCCTATGGGAGAATATAGGCTATGTGGCAAAGTTTGGCATAAGTGTTGCATTACTCAGAGCAATTACAGCAGTGCCCGGTCACGCCTGCTTTGGCGTATTTATGGGCATTTATTACGGCATTGCCAAGATGTTTGACAACCGCCATAATGAAGGACGTTCAAAATCCTTCAGAAATAAAGCTTTCTGGGTGCCCGTTTTTATGCACGGTTTATACGATTTCCTTGCCTCATCAAAAAGTACATTTTCAGGTCTTGGCTTTTTAGTTTTTATAATATTTATGTTTGTGTATGCCCGCTCACTTGTAAAAAGGCAGAGCAAGGCAGATGTAAATATTCAGCAGGTAATGCCACCTGAAGGCTTATTTAATAATCAGAACGATAACGACAAATATAATTAGTTTATAAATCAAAACTCCTCCTGTTCATTTGAACGGGAGGAGTTATCTATATAGCTTATACAATTTTATAGCCGTCAATTGCAGGAATATCTACCTGAATTTTTCTGTCTTTTGCGTTAGTCAGGCTTATTATTGCCTCATTATTGCTTATATCAATTCGTAAATCTGCTCTGCCATCACTGACAGGGTATTTTTTTATTTCAATAACGCTGCCGTCATAAATCCATTCCTTTGGAATACCACGACCTACTACAAGTGTGCCATCAGCTTTTTCGCAGATAATAGAATCAATAAGCACCTTTGTTGCAGTGGATTGACCCCACATGTGAGGGCAGCTTCCTCCGCCGCCTGAGGCGTGGTCAATATTCCATATAGATTTTTCATCAGGGTATTTTATGCCTTCCCACCAGCTATATGGACCGCTTTGTGCATGCTCTATCATAAACTGATATGCTTTTATGCCTGCATCTCTGTATTTTTCACCCATAAGGGCAGCAGAGCCGTAGCCTGCATTATATGATGAGCAGTAATAGCCGTGAGGATATCCGCCAAAATTATAAAAGCTGTCACTTACATCCTTGCGCACCAAAGCACTATGCTCATAAGTAGCGTCAATCAAATCAGTAAGGGGACCGCTTTGCTCTGCTCCAAAAAGCCAGCCATCAAGGTTAAATCTGCCAAATAAAAACATACTCAGTCTGTTTGCATCTCTTGGGTCACTTCTTGCAGTTTCACTATTTGGCATTTTCATATTCATTGGCAGATAGTCAAGATTATATTTCTTTATTGTAGCCCTCATTTGCTCGTCAGAGGCAGCAAATAAGCCTTTATATTCTTCCTCTGCCCACTTAGCCTCTTCGGCATTGCCAAGCCTCTCACAGATGTATTTATAGCAAATAAGTCCAGTCATTGCAGAGAAGTTATCTACGGTCCAGGCACCTAAGCTGTCAATAGCAGGGGTATCCTTCATAATGCCGTTTTTAACTCTGCACTCCGCTATACTGTGAGCGTTATTCTTTATATCCTCAAAGTTTTCTTTTACAAAGTCAATTCTGCCGGTTTTCTGAAGATAAACAGCAAAGAACCAGCTGTATTTCCATCTTGCGTCAGGGTATTGTACATTTTTAAGAATATACTCAGAATATTTTTCAACATCCTTGAAATCACCAAGAAGTAAAAGGGTGTTAAGTATACCTATTACATCATGGTCAAATACTCTGTCATAGCCGTTTTCACCTACGTGAAGCTCATAGCCATCCTTACATATCATAGTGTAAATATAGCCAACCTTATAGGCATCTATAAGCTTTTTATCAGGTAGCTCAGTTATTTCTGTAAGAGGTTCAAGGCGCTTAAGCCAATAAGCCTTCATAACCTCATAGTGCTCATCAAAGCCGCCCTGTGATTTTATAAACTCAGCAGAAGCTCTTTTATAATTATTGCCAAATCTGTCAGCACAGATTGCATAATCTCTTATAACCGTTTCGCCTGCATTTACAGCTGATTTTTCTTCAGTAAGGGGAGTAAGATATTTAGAAACCTTTTTAAGCTTTACTGCTACATTGCCCTTATTTTCGGCAATAATTCTTGAGTAGGCAACATCATAAATTTTATCACCGTCAGTAAGCTTATCACTGAAATTCATTATGGTGTAGTTTACATTATCTTTACTGTATTTGCTTACAAGGCAGGGGAGAATGCTTTCTGCATTATACCATTCAATTTTGCCATCAATATTGTCTACTCCAAAGGTGATAACTTTATTAAGACCATCTCTTAAAAGATAACTACCATCTATAAATGCAATAGGAGCATCCTTGTCACCCTCACAGCCAAAAACTGAAACAAGCTCAGGATATTTTCTGAAGGCAAAATTACGATACTTAGGGCTTAATCCCGCTTTAAGCTTGTTTGCAATATTAAAATATACGGCACCTATTACTGAAAAAAGAGGAACCTTAGGCATCTATATCACCTCAGTAAAGTATTTTCTTAAGCTCAGGTATAAACTGCTTTACATCAATATCTTTAAGCTTGTGAGCATCTGTGCCGATGTTGAATACAACACCAACCTCTTTACCTATATTAAAGTATCTGTTATGGAATACAGGGTCGCCAAATATTGCAGGCACATTAAGCTCCCATGTGATTTCCTTTTCGTTTGCCTTAGTCATAATATCGCCGATCTCATTATCAGTGAATGAGGCAGTAACTATTCTGAAATCATCAAAGTAATCACCAAGGTATTTTGCCATAAATGGGTGAGCAAAGGCATCTGCTCTGCCACTGTCAATTACTTTATCCATTATTGCAAGCATGTGATTACAGTAACTGCGTGCGGTTTTCTCCTCAGGGTGAATCCAATAATCCTGATGGTAATGGTTAGTAGTATAAAGCCTCCAGTCAAGAGCCATATCAGTTTCAATTTCATCAGCAAATTTGCCGATATCGTAGGATGAAAGCTCTGCACCAACAAGAATTTTCATATCTGTTTCATAATTCTTAATCTCGTCAAGAATCTGAAGCCTCTGAGGTACTAATTCACCCTTTTTATGTGGGTAGTTATGGTCTGTCATTGCAAGCACCTTAATGCCTGCCTTTTCAGCAGTTTTAACTATATCAAGAGGGTTCATTTCTCTGCTTGCGCAGCGGGAAAATGTAGTATGAACATGAGTGTTAAACTCAGTAAGGTCATCAAGATTATAGGTTTTTTCGTGCAAAAACATTATTAAAGCTCCGTTCCGAAAAGTTTATTTGCGTTTCTTCTTGTTGTTTCAAGAATTTCTTCAGGTGTTGTATTTCTTACACCTGCAAGCACCTGAGCAGTGTAGGGGATAAGTGAACTGTCATTTCTCTGACCCCTGAATGGAACAGGTGTCATATAAGGGCAGTCCGTTTCAATAAGCAGTTTATCTTCAGGTACCATTGCTGCCACCTCAAGGGGCTTTCTTGCATTCTTAAAGGTAGTAGCACCACCAAGACCTATATACATGCCAAGTTTGAGTACTTCCTTTGCCATCTCAGCAGAGCCGGAAAAGCAGTGAACTACTCCCTTTGGTTTGTATTTTTTCAGCAGATTCATTGTATCCTCATGAGCTTCTCTGTCGTGTACAATTATGGGCATCTGAAGCTCATTTGCAAGTATTATCTGCTCCTCAAATATTTTAAGCTGCGTATCACGTGGTGAGAAATCATAATGGTAATCAAGGCCTATTTCACCTACTGCAACGCACTTCTCCTTTAAGCACATTTCTCTTAAAGGCACAAGATAATTTTCAGCACATTCTTCAGCTTCGTGTGGATGAACACCGCATGCGGCATATATGAAATCATACTCATCTGCAAGCTGAAGGGATACCTCACAAGTAGCCATATCAGTTGCACAGTTTATTACACCGCAAACGCCCCGCTGTGGCAGGGCGCTTATCAGTTCTTTACGGTCATCATCAAAAGCTTCGCTATCGTAATGTGCATGACTGTCAAAGATATTATTCATAATCAGCTGATTTTACTTCCTGCGGGAACACCATCAAGGAAGATTACCTTTACATCATTTTCGCCTGCTGTTGCAGCAAGAATCATACCGCAGCTTTCAACACCACAAAGCTTTGCAGGCTTAAGGTTTGAAACAAGTACTACAGTTTTGCCGATAAGCTCCTCAGGCTTATAATAAAGAGCTATACCGCTTGCAACAGTTCTTGGCACACCTGTGCCGTCATCAAGTGTAAGCTGAAGAAGCTTTTTAGCCTTCTTAACGGGTACACATTCAGTAATTTTTGCTGCTCTCAGGTCAACCTTGGCAAAGTCATCAATGCCAATCTTTGCTACGCCGAGAATTTCCTCTTTAAGTGGATTTTCAGGCTCAGCAGGCTCCTGTGATGCTGCTAATTCCTCAAGCTCTTTTTCAAGGTCAATTCTTGGGAATATAATTTCACCCTTCTTTACATTGTAGGTTGCTTCTTTACCGAATACACCGCATTCATCCCAGCATTCAACAGGTGCAAGACCAAGCTGCTCACGGATTTTAACGCTTGTATCAGGCATAAAGGGAGCTACAAATACAGATATAATTCTGATGCTTTCACAAAGGTTATACATAACCTCAGCAAGGCGAGCCTTCTGGTTTTCATCCTTTGCAAGAGCCCAGGGTGCAGTTTCATCAATATACTTATTTGTTCTTGATACAAATTTCCAGATGTTTGTAAGTGAATCTGAGAAATAAAGATTATCAAGTGATTCCTCTGCCTTTGTCTTTGTTTCAGCAGCAAGTGCCTTAAGAGTTTCGTCAAGCTCAGCAGCTTCTCTCTCTGCAGGAATTGTGCCACCAAAATATTTCTCAACCATTGCAACTGTTCTTGATACAAGGTTACCAAGGTCATTAGCAAGGTCAGAGTTGATTCTGTTAATTAAGTTTTCATTGCTGAATACACCGTCAGAGCCGTAAGCAACCTCTCTTAAAAGGTAATATCTTAAAGCATCTACGCCATATCTTTCAGCAAGCTTAACAGGGTCTACAACGTTGCCCTTTGATTTACTCATCTTACCGCCCTCAAGCAGTACCCAGCCGTGGCAGTATACTTTCTCAGGCAGGGGAAGGTCAAGTGACATAAGGAATGCAGGCCAGTAGATTGTGTGGAAACGGGTAATATCCTTACCAATAAGGTGTACATCTGCAGGCCAGAATTTATTGTAAAGAGTTTCATCATCACTACCATAGCCAAGAGCTGTGATATAGTTTGTAAGTGCATCAAGCCAAACGTAAATAACGTGCTCAGGGTTTACAGGCACCTGAATGCCCCACTTAAATGTAGAGCGGGAGATGCATAAATCCTGAAGGCCGGGCTTAATGAAGTTGTTTACCATTTCAGCCTCTCTCATCTTAGGTGCAAAGAATGTGGGATGAGCCTCATAGTATTCAAGTAATTTATCAGCATATTTTGAAAGCTTAAAGAAATAAGCCTGCTCACTTGCCTTTATAACGGGTCTGCCACAGTCAGGGCACATTCCGTCAGCAGCCTGAGTATCAGTCCAAAAGCTTTCACAGGGCTTACAGTAAAGGCCTTCATAGCTGCCAAGGTAAATGTCGCCTTTTTCGTACATCTTATTAAAAATCTTCTGTACAGCAGCCTCGTGATATTCATCTGTAGTACGAATGAACTTATCGTTGCTTATATTCATAAGCTTCCATAAGTCCTTGATACCTGCAACTATGTTATCAACATACTCTTTAGGTGTTACACCTGCTTCAGTAGCTTTATCCTCTATCTTCTGACCGTGTTCGTCAGTACCTGTAAGGAAGAAGGTATCATAGCCCTGAAATCTTTTATATCTTGATATAGCGTCAGCCTGTACTGTTGAGTAGGTGTGACCTATATGAAGCTTATCTGATGGATAATAAATAGGGGTTGTGATGTAAAATTTCTTATCGCTCATTAGTTTTTCCTCCGGGATTAAAGTAATGCGGCAGCAGCCTCATCAAGGTAGATTACTACATCATTGTGCTGCTGAAGAATTGAAGCGGGGCACTGTGGTGTAACAGGACCCTTTATCATAGCCTTAACTGCTTCTGCCTTTGAATCGCCAGTAGCAATAAGGATTATTTTTTTACTTCTCATTATTGAGCCAATGCCCATTGTAACAGCATAATGTGGCATAGGAATATCGTCAAAATACTTAGAGTTTGCATCAATGGTAGACTGTGTAAGTGTAACCTTCCATGCCTCATCTGTAAACTCATCTGATGGCTCGTTAAAAGCAATGTGACCATTTCTGCCAATGCCTAAAATCTGAACGTCAATTCCGCCCTTGTCAGCAATAGCCTTTGCATATCTTGCGCTTTCAGCCTCAGTATCAGCATTACCGTTAAGGAAGTCAACGTTATCGTAGTTTACGTCAACCTTGCCAAAAAGGTTTTCTCTCATAAAGTACCAATAGCTGTTTTTATGCTCCTTAGGAATATCGCAGTATTCATCAAGGTTAAATGTGCTTATCTCTTTAAGAGATACCTTTTTGTTGTTGTAAGCATCAACAATATAATTATATGTAGGCACGGGTGTAGCGCCTGTTGCAAAGCCAAGCACACACTTGGGGTTTGCGTTTATGTAGTCTACAAAAAACTGACCGCAGGCTGCACCAATTTCATTTTCATCTTTAAGAATTTTTATTTCCATATTTTCCTCACTTAACATCTACTTCTTTGTGTAAATCGGATGAATCATAAATTGCCTGAAGAATTTTTGAAGTAAGTACTGCGTTATCAATATGTGCACGGTTATGGTTGCCGTTCTTACAGCACTCAATAAAGTCATTTATTTCATTTTCGTACATATCGGTTTCTTTTGCTTTAACTTCATTTTCATAAAGCATACCGTTCTTAACACCAAAAATTCTGAAATTACTGCAGTAATTAAGGCGGATACCTGCTTTAGTGCCAAGAAAATCAATGTAGCAGTCACGGTCACCAATATTCTGTGCCCATGCACCGTTAAATGAAATAACAGGGCCACTTGTACGGATAAGACCTGTTACGGAGTCATCTACGTCGTAAGTGCCGTTTTCATTCTTTGTATTCTCTGCCCACATATCTGTGTAAACATAGTTTTTAATATCCTTACCAAGCTTACAAAAAGCTTCGCCTGATACGGTAAGGGGAGCAGGGTCACCAACGCAATACATAACAAGGTCAAGGTAATGTACGCCCCAGTCTATAAGAACGCCACCGCCTGATGATGCCTTTGTTGTAAAGTCACCGCCAATACCGGGGATAGATCTGTGTGCTCTGAATGAAACGTAAACCTGATAAACCTCACCAAGCTCACCGCTGTCAATAATCTCTTTAACCTTTTCTACGTAGGTGTTAAATCTGCAGCAAACACCAATGTTTAAGATTTTACCTGTTTCGTTTGCTACCTTCTGCATTTCAAGAGCTTCAGGAAGGATTCTTGCAGCAGGTTTCTCACAAAGAACATTTTTGCCTGCCCTAAGGGCATCAATTGCAATTATTGAATGATAGTCATTGTGAGTGCATATTGATAATGCCTCAATTTCGGGGTCAGCAAGTACTTCGTGATAATCTTTTACAGCAGTACCAACGCCGTACTTTTCAACGCAGGCTTCAGCTTTCTCAAGTAAAATATCGCAAAAATATTTGATTTCTACCTTATCATTTTTAAGGTAAGCGGGGATGTGAGCTGCATTTGCAATTCTGCCACAGCCGATTACTGCAATTTTCATTTTCTCCATTTATATTTCCTCCTGAGCGCATAAATGCAATTATACGGTTTCTATAATAATACTTATAGACTAAAATGTAAAGATAAATACTTTATAAAATAAAAATAAATTATTATATAGTTTACCATATTGAATTTATGCAATTTGTTTGATAAGATGTAATTAATACTATGTTTAGGAAGTGTTTTTATGTCCAATTTTTCAATCGGCGTTATAATTGATTCATTCAGAACTGATACAGCAACAGCTGTTAAAAAGGCTGCCTCCTGTGGTGCACAGGGCATTCAGGTTTATGCAACCAATGGTGAAATGGCACCCGAAAATATGACCCCTGCAAAGATTGCTGCTTTTAAGGATTTAGTAGCCTCCAACGGTCTTGTAGTTTCTGCCCTTTGTGGTGACCTTGGTGGCGGCTTTGGTAATAAAGAAGAAAATGGCTGGAGAGTGGAAAAATCCAAGCGAATCCTTGACCTTGCCAAGGAAATAGGTACAGATGTTGTAACCACCCATATCGGTGTTGTACCTCAGGATAAAAACCACGACAGATATAAAATTATGCAGGAAGCCTGCTTTGAGCTTTCAAGATATGCAGACAGTATAGGCTCTCATTTCGCTATTGAAACAGGTCCCGAAACATCTGCTGTTCTCAAGGAATTTCTTGATTCTCTTGACTCAACAGGCGTAGGCGTAAACCTTGACCCTGCTAACCTTGTAATGGTTACAGGCGATGACCCTGCAGGCGCAGTACATAACCTTGCAAAATACATAGTACATACCCATGCAAAGGATGGCAAACAGCTTTTCTATAAGGACCCCGAAATAGTTTACGGCGTAGTTAAGAGCTCTCTTGTTACAGGTCCATCCTTCCTTGAGGTTCCTCTTGGTGAGGGTAGTGTGCCATGGGATAACTACCTTAAGGCACTTAATGATATTGGTTATAAAGGCTTCCTCACTATTGAGAGAGAGGTTGGCGACGATCCTGAAAAGGATATCCGTATGGCAGTTGAATTTTTGAAGGCAAGAATTTAAGAGGAAATATTTATGAAAATAGGTGTCAGCAGTTACAGCTTTTCACAACTCATATCAGGTGGCAAGGAAACACAGCTAAGCATTATTAAAATTGCCAAAGAGATGGGCTTTGATGGTATTGAATTTACAGACCTTATTGTGCCTGATGGCAAAACCGAGGCAGAGTATGCCGCCGAAATAAAAGCAGAGTGCGATAAATATAATCTGCCCATTATCAGCTATACAATAAGCGCTAATCTTTTGACTTTTGAGAATGGCTCAAATGAGGCTGAAATTGAAAGAGTTTGCCGTAAGGTTGATATAGCAGCAATATTAGGTGCGCCTACCTTAAGGCATGATGCCGCATGGGGTATGCCTGATGAGCTTAAATCACATCAGGGCTTTGAGAATGTATTGCCCATTTTAGTTGATGGTATCAAAAAAATTACTGAGTATGCCAAGACTAAAAACATTGCAACAATGGTTGAAAATCACGGATATTTCTGCCAGGAAAGTGACAGAGTTGAAAGGCTTGTTACAGGCGTAGCAGACCCTAATTTCGGTCTTCTCGTTGATGTAGGCAACTTCAGCTGTGCTGACGAAAATAATGCTGCAGCAGTAGGCAAGCTTATGCCTTACGCAAAGCATATACATTTCAAGGATTTTTATATCCGTTCAGGCAATAGCTTTGACCCCGGTGAAGGCTTCTTTAAGTCAAGGGCAGGCAACTACCTGCGTGGCTCCATTATAGGTCAGGGTGATGTGCCTGTATATCAGTGCTTTAGCCTTGTAAAAAACAGTGGATATCAGGGCTATATCAGTGTGGAGTTTGAAGGCATGGAAGACTGCCTTAAGGGTATAAAAATCGGCCTTGATAATTTAAGAAAATTTGACCGTTGAGGTGAAATAAAATGACAGAAGCTGAGCTTAAAGCTCTTATTAAAATGGGCGAATCCGAAACCCTTACTGCCGAAAACAGAGCGCAGTATAAGGGTGAATACATAAAAACTGCAATGGGCACAACTCACTATGAGCTTAAAGGCGAGGGTGAGGCAGTAGTGCTTGTTCACGGCTATTCAACACCTTATTTTATATATGATAAAGTGTTTGAAGGTCTTGTAAATCTGGGCTATAAGGTGCTCAGATACGACCTTTTTGGCAGAGGCTTTTCTGACAGATTAAGCGGCAAAAATAATCAGGACTTTTTTGCAAAACAGCTTGATGAGGTTACGACCGCACTTTTAGGTGACGAGAAGTTTGTTTTAATCGGCACATCTATGGGTGGCGCAATAACCACTACATATATTAAAAACTATGCTGAAAAAGCGAGAGTAAAGAAGCTGATTCTGCTTGCACCTGCAGGTATGGATACCTTCAAGGCACCCTTCTATATGCACCTTTGCTCCTTCCCTGTATTGGGCGATATTCTTTTCCCCCTTATTGGTGATAAGGTGCTTATTGGCGCTACACAAAAAGAACTGTATTACTGCCCTCAGGAGGAGAAGGATTATTATACCCGTTCCTTTGCTGAAGGGTGTAAATACAAAGGCTTCTTAAAGAGTACACTTTCATCTTTAAGAAACACTATACTTAAAACAGATGTTTCAATGCTTGGCTACAGAGCAGTTGCTCAGATGAAACTGCCTATGCTTGTGGTGTGGGGTACTATTGATAAAACTATGCCCTACTATCAGCATGAAAGGCTGCTTGAAACCTGCCCCCACGCAAAGCTTATCACCTTTGAAAATTCAGGGCATAACTTCGTGTTTGATGAGGGCGAAAAAACCATGGAAGCAATAAAAGATTTTATAGCATAAATTTAAGCCCCAGTTACATGGGGCTTTAAGACTTTAATTAAGGAGAATTTTTATGGCATTTTTTGACTTCGTTGATAAGGTAGAGTACGGCACAGGTAAAGACTATTCATTCAGGTATTACGATGCTGATAAGGTTGTAATGGGCAAAAAAATGAGTGAGTGGCTCCCATTTGCTATGGCATGGTGGCACAATCTTGGTGCAACTGGTGCAGATATGTTTGGCGTAGGCACAGCAGATAAAACCTTCGGTCAGGTTCCCGGTACAATGGAGCACGCAAAAGCAAAGGTTGACGCAGGCTTTGAGTTTATGCAGAAGCTTGGTATTAAATATTTTTGCTTCCACGATGTTGATTTAGTGCCTGAAGCAGATGACATAAACGTAACTAACGCTCGCCTTGACGAGATTTCAGATTACATTCTTGAAAAAATGAAGGGTACAGATATCAAGTGCCTTTGGGGTACAGCCAATATGTTTGGCAATCCCAGATTTATGAATGGCGCAGGCTCCACAAACAGCGCAGATGTTTACTGCTTTGCTGCTGCTCAGGTTAAAAAAGCTCTTGATATTACCGTTAAGCTTGGCGGTCAGGGCTATGTTTTCTGGGGCGGTCGTGAAGGCTACGAAACCTTACTTAACACAGATGTTAAGTTTGAGCAGGAAAATATTGCAAGGCTTATGAAAATGGCTGTTGAATATGGCCGCAGTATTGGATTTACAGGCGATTTCTACATTGAGCCCAAGCCAAAGGAGCCAATGAAGCACCAGTATGATTTTGACGCTGCCACAGCAATCGGCTTCTTAAGACAGTATGGTCTTGATAAGGATTTCAAAATGAATATTGAAGCAAACCATGCAACCCTTGCAGGCCATACCTTCCAGCATGAGCTTCGTATATCTGCAATTAATGGTATGCTTGGCTCAATTGATGCAAACCAGGGCGACCTTCTTCTTGGCTGGGATACAGATGAATTCCCATTTGATGTTTACGAAACCACAATGGCAATGTATGAGGTTATAAAGGCAGGCGGTCTCAGGAATGGCGGCTTTAACTTTGATGCTAAAAACAGAAGACCAAGCTACACATTTGAGGATATGTTCCGTGCGTTTATACTTGGTATGGATAGCTTTGCTCTCGGTCTTCTTAAAGCAGCTGAAATTATTGAGGATGGCTCTATTGATAACTTTATCAAAGAGAAATACTCAAGCTATAATGATGGTATAGGCAAAAAGATTGTTGATGGTGAAACCTCTCTTGAGGAGCTTTCAGCCTATGCCTGCAGCCTTAAAAAGCCCGCTCTTCCCGGCTCAGGCAGGCAGGAATACCTTCAGTATAAAGTAAACAATATCCTTTTCAAATAAGGTGATAATATGAAAAAATACCTTGGCGTTGACCTTGGCACATCCTCAGTAAAGCTTCTTGTTATCAGTGAAAATGGTATAGAAGCAACAGTAAGTGAGGATTATCCCGTTTCTTATCCTGAGGCAGGATATTCAGAGCAAAATCCTGCTGACTGGTACAATAAAACCCTTTTGTGCCTTGAAAAATTATCAAAGGATATTAACCTTTCAGAAATTGTTTCTATCAGTTTTTCAGGTCAGATGCACGGCCTTGTAATGCTTGATGAAAATGATGAGGTTATCCGACCTGCAATTCTATGGAATGACGGCAGAAGCACTAAAGAGGTTAAGTATCTTAATGAGGAAATCGGTATATCAAAGCTTCTTAGTGAAACAGGTAACATTGCCTTTGCAGGCTTTACAGCCCCTAAGCTTATGTGGGTAAAGAATAATGAGCCCAAAAATTTTGCAAAGGCGAAAAAGATAATGCTGCCTAAGGATTACCTTGCATATATGCTCAGTGGAGTATTTGCAACAGATACAAGTGACGCTGCAGGCACACTCTATTTTGACACAAAAAACAGATGCTGGTCAGACTATATGCTGAAGCTTATTGGCATTAGTGAATCTCAGCTTCCTGCAGTATATGAAAGCTATGAAGCAATCGGTAATATAAAACCTGAATTGGCTGAAAGATTTAATATCAGTAAAGATTGTAAAATAGTAATAGGTGCAGGGGATAATGCTGCAAGTGCAGTAGGCACAGGCACAGTAAATGACGGTGACTGTAATATTTCCCTTGGTACATCAGGCACAATATTTGTAAACAGCAGTAAATTTGCCTGCTACGAAAAGGGTAGTATACATTCATTCTGCTCTGCAACAGGCGAATATCATTATTTAGCCTGTATTCTTTCTGCCGCATCTGCACAGAAATGGTGGATAGAAGATATACTTAAAGCAGATTACAGCACTGATGGAATAGAAAAATATATTGGCAAAAATTCTGTATATTTTCTGCCCTATCTTACTGGTGAGCGCTCACCTGTAAATGATGCTGAGGCTAAAGCGGTAATGTATGGTATGTCACCTGCTACCACAAGGGAGGAAATGACCCTTTCAATCCTTGAGGGCGTTGCTTTTGCACTAAGACAAAATCTTGAAATAATCAGAGACTTAGGCGTAAATATAACCACCTCCAAAATTTGTGGTGGAGGCGCAAGAAACAAGCTGTGGCTTAAAATAATAGCCTCTGTATGTAATGTAGAGTTGCTTATACCCGAAAAGGAGCAGGGCGGTGCTTTAGGTGCTGCGTTGCTTGCTGCAAGGGGAGCAATGAATATAAACGATTACACAGCCTTTGCATCACAGTTTTACACTGTAAAAGAAACAGTAAAGCCTGATAAAGCTTTGGTTTCAGCTTACGAAAAATCTTACGAGAAATACATTAAATTATACCCTGCATTAAAGAATATTTAATTGAGGTGCTTATGAATTATAATGATGCTGTAAAGCTTTATAAAGATAATCCAACATCAGAAAATCTTAAAAAAATATGTGCAGATTTACGCAGTGAATTAACACTTCACGAAAAGCTTCACATGATGAGCGGTAATATGGTATCCTTCGGTATTGCCTGCGTTTCAGCAATTCCTAAGGGCGGTATTTATAATAACCTGCCTATTCTTTCAGGCGGTGTAAAGCGTCTTGGTATACCCGCAGTTAAGTTTACAGATGGTCCTCGTGGTATAGTTATGAAAAGGTCTACCTGCTTCCCTGTTTCTACTTGCCGTGCAGCCGCTTTTGACAGTGACTTGGAGTATGAAATAGGCAAAGCAATGGCAGATGAAGCAGTAGCACAGGGTGCAAACTATTTTGCAGGCATCTGTATCAATCTTGCCCGCAATCCCGTATGGGGCAGGGCTCAGGAGAGCTACGGTGAAGACCCTTATTTGCTTGGCAGATATGGTGGTGCTCTTACAAAAGCAGTGCAGGAAAAAGGTGTTATTGCCTGCCCTAAGCACTATGCACTTAACAGCATTGAAAACCTGAGATTTTCAGTTGATGTAAAAACTGATGATAAAACCTTACACGAGGTTTATCTTCCCCATTTTAAGAAATGTATTGACGCAGGCGCTATGTCCATAATGGGTGCATATAACCTCTATAATGGCGACCATTGTTGCGAGAGTAAAACTCTTTTAACTGATATTTTAAGAGATATGTGGGGCTTTGAGGGTTTCACAATAACAGACTTTGTGTTTGGCCTTCGCTCCTGCGTTAAAGCACTGAATGCAGGCCTTGATATAGAAATGCCCATGACAGAGTTTTATTACCTTTTAAGGCTCAATCTTAAAATGGGCAAAATCAAAATGGAGCAGATAGATACTGCTGTTGAGCGTATCCTTTACGGTCTTATTAAAGTAACACCTGCAATGAAGCCTACACCTAAATCAGTTATCTGCTGTGAAAATCATAAATTGCTTGCAAGGCGTGCCGCTCAGGAAGGCATTGTAATGCTTAAAAATGATGGCGTATTACCTATCTCAAAGCAGTCAAAGGTTGCAGTAGTAGGCAGATATGCAGACGAAATAAATGTAGGCGACCACGGCTCATCATGTGTTTACAGCCCCTACACAGTAACGCCTTATGAAGGCTTTTGTAATAAGCTTGGCAAGAGCAATGTAGTGCTTTCTGACCTTGATAATCTTGAAATGAATATGTCAAAGATTAAAGAGTGTGATACAGTTGTTATCTTTGTAGGCTCAGATTACCTGCAGGAGGGCGAAAACCTTGCAAATATGTCAAAGAATGACAACGTGCAGGAAAATTCCTCAGGCGGTGACAGATACTCTCTGCGTATTCCTAAAAATGAGGTTGAGGCTATCCATAAGCTCTGTAAAGAGTGCGACAAGGTTGTTGTTAATATCATAGGTGGCAGTGCCTATATCATTAACGAGTGGGCAGATGAAGCAAACGGCATATTTGAGAGCTTCTACACAGGTATGGAGGGCGGTAATGCAGTTGCAGCCGTAATGCTTGGTGATGTAAATCCAAGCGGGCATCTTCCTTTTGTAATGGCTCATGATGAGGGAGATTATCCAAAATTCCTTTATCCCGGTGAAAAGAAAAATACTATTGAGTATGAGTATTATCACGGCTATGCAAAGCTTGATAAAGAGGGCAAAGAGCCTGATTATCCCTTCGGCTTCGGTCTTTCCTATACAAGCTTTGATTACAGCAACATTAAGGTTGCAGATTCCGGTGATACATTTACTGTGACAGCTGATGTAAAGAATACAGGCTCAGTTGATGGTAAAACCGTTGCTCAGGTTTATGTAGGCGCAAATGAAGGCGATCATCCTGTTAAACTGCTTAAGGGCTTTAATAAGCAGATGATTAAAGCAGGTGAAAAAGAAACCATTGATATTACAGTAGAAAAGGATGACCTGAAATTTTACAATCCCGATACTAAAGAATGGTATCTTGAGCCATCCTACACATTCTACTGCGGTCAGGATGCAAAGGATGCTATGAGCTTAAAGACAAAAGTAAAAATCTGAAAAGCAAAATAATAAGCGGAGTGGGTGACCACTCCGCTTTTGCTTATATGTAGCTGACTGTTTCGTTTATATCTTTTCTTTTGCCGTAGTTTGGGCTTGTCATACTGCTTTCAGTAGGATAGCCTAAATCAAGGAGCATAACTATTTCTTCATTCTCAGGCAGGTTAAGCTTTTCTTTAAGTGCCTCAGGGTCAAAGCAGTTTACCCAGCAGCTTTCTACGCCTGCATTTTTAGCTGCTAAAAGCATGTGTGTTGCCACTATTGTTGCGTCCTCTGCACCGCTCTGCTTTTCGCTGTTTGGGTAGGTGTAAACATTTGTTTTATCATAAGCCACCACAAGCACAGTGCTTGCATTGTAGCGGCAGGGGGTAACCTCATCAATTATGGCAAGTGCCTTTTCACTCTGTGCCACATATATGTGCTGCTCTTGTAAATTTTTTGCAGTAGGAGCAAGTCTGCCTGCCTCGAGTATTTCATTAAGCTTTTCGCTTTCTACCTTTTTATCACTGTACTTTTTGCAGGAATATCTTTCCTTAACAACTGTTGTGAAATCCATATTATTCTCCTTTACTAAGTAAATTATTATAAATTTCAAGGTCTTCATCGCCAAAAACATTGAAGATTACTTTTATATTGTGGCTTTTCTGATATTCTTTAACTGTGCTTACTGCAATTTCTGCAGCTTCTTTTTTGGGGAAGCCGAATACGCCTGTTGAAATGCAGCAAAAAGCAATGCTCTCAAGATTATATTCAGAGGCAAGCTTAAGGCAGGAATTGTAGCAGCTTTTAAGCTCTGCACACTGTGTATTATTTGGTCTGCCCTGCACAATAGGGCCTACTGTATGTATTACATAGTCAGATGGCAGATTGTA
>JAKSQR010000110.1 GCA_024404065.1 Clostridia bacterium
ACTTCGGGCTTATGGTTATAGGGCAAATCAAAAAGATTTACTACTGAGCCGCAGGAGCCTGCTTTCTTATCACTTGCGCCGTATACAAGCCTTCTTATGCGGGAGTTTATAATTGCCCCTGTGCACATAGGGCAGGGCTCAAGGGTAACATACATATCGCACTCCCACAGACGCCAGCCGCCAAGCTTTTTGCAGGCAAGGTCTATGGCTTCAAGCTCTGCGTGGGCAAGGGCATTTTTGCCGAGTTCCCTGCGGTTACGGCCCATAGAAACTAA
This sequence comes from Clostridia bacterium, assembly GCA_024404065.1. Taxonomy (GTDB): domain Bacteria; phylum Bacillota; class Clostridia; order Oscillospirales; family Acutalibacteraceae; genus CAG-177. The sequence goes on from JAKSQR010000110.1 coordinate 276, forward strand.
CTCACCATTGCGGGTGATTACTGCACCAACAGGCACCTCCAGCTCGGAAGCGGAGATTTTTGCCTGCTCAAGTGCTAAAAGCATACATTCTTTATCTGTCATTATTTCTTAAGATTCCAGATATCTCTTGCGTAGTCATCAATACTTCTGTCAGCTGAGAAGATACCTGCGCCTGCAATATTCATAAGGGACATCTTATTCCAGCGGTCCTTATCAAGCCATGCCTGCTCAATATCCCTCTGAGCCTGTCTGTAATCTGCAAAATCTGCAAGGCACATATATGGGTCATGGTGTGTAATTGTGCCACCGATTTCGCCAAAGTGCTTACCGCAGATGCCCTTATTGATAAAGTCAATCATCTCACGGATTTCAGCGCTGTTGTTGTAGTAATTCATGGGGTTGTAGCCATCGTGCTTAAGGCGGTTAACCTCAGGTGTGGTCATACCGAAGATGAAGATGTTATCCTCACCTACTGCGTCATAAATCTCAACATTTGCGCCGTCCATTGTACCAAGGGTGATAGCACCGTTAATCATAAGCTTCATGTTACCTGTACCACTTGCTTCAGTACCTGCAAGTGAAATCTGCTCACTGATTTCTGCAGCGGGCATAAGGCTCTCTGCCTTAGTTACACAGTAATTCTCTACAAAAAGAACCTTGAGCTTATCGTTTACATCGGGGTCATTGTTAATCATCTTACCAAGGTAGCAGATGAATTCCATAATCTTCTTAGCCATATAGTAGCCTGCAGCTGCCTTTGCGCCGAAGATGTATGTGTGGGGTACATAGTTGCCGTTGGGGTTATTCTTGATTTCAATATACTTTGCAAGTATGTTAAGAGCATTAAGCTCCTGTCTCTTATACTCGTGAAGGCGCTTAACCTGTACATCAAAAAGAGTGGTGGGGTCAAGCTTTTCGCCTGTTGACTTATAGATAAGGTTTGCAAAATCCTCTTTGTTTGCTGCCTTAATTGCGCCAAGGTTATCAAGCACAGCCTTGTCATCTGCAAACTTTTTAAGCTTTTCAAGCTCCTTGCCGTCGTGGATAAACTTGTTGCCGATAAGCTCGCCAATCTGATTTGTAAGGCGGGGGTTGCTCTGGCAAAGCCATCTTCTGTAAGCGATACCGTTAGTAACGTTTGTAAACTTATCGGGCTCAAGGGTGTAGAAATCGTTAAAGGTTGTATCCTTGAGTATCTGTGAGTGAAGGGCTGAAACACCGTTTACCTTGTGGCAAACTGCTACGCAGAGGTTAGCCATCTTGATAGCGCCGCCTGAGATAACTGCCATTCTCTCAACTCTGTCTGCATCGTGGGTAAGGTTCCAGATTTTCTCTCTGAATCTGTTATCAATTTCCTTGATAATCTGGTAAATTCTGGGAAGAAGTCTTGCAAAGAGCTCCTCACTCCAGCATTCAAGTGCCTCTGACATAACTGTGTGGTTGGTGTAAGCACAAACCTTCTCAACAATTGCAAAGGCGTCATCCCAGCCGTAGCCGCACTCATCAAGAAGGATTCTCATAAGCTCAGCAATAGCCATTGTGGGGTGTGTATCGTTAATGTGAATTGCGTTCTTTTCTGCAAAGTTTTCAAGAGTACCATACTGGCGAAGGTGCCACTGTACAATATCCTGAACGGAAGCGGAAACAAGGAAGTACTGCTGACGAAGACGGAGTGACTTACCCTCCTGATGGTTATCTGCAGGGTAAAGAATCTTTGAGATAACCTCTGCCATAGCCTTCTCTTCCATAGCCTTCATATAGTTGCCTTCGTTAAAAGCTTCCATATCAAAGCCATCAGCCTTTGCACTCCAAAGGCGGAGCACTGCAACGCCCTCGCCGTCCTTTGAGGGTACCATCATATCGTAGGGAACAGCCTTAACACGCTTGCAATCTCTGGGGATAATCTGGTGCATACCATCGTTCCATACTTCCTCAACCCAGCCTTCGAATCTAACCTCAAAGGTCTTTTCCTCTCTGGGTACAAGCCATACATCACCACCGGGGAGCCAGAAATCGGGCATTTCTGTCTGCCAGCCATCTACAAGCTTCTGCTGGAAAATACCGTTTTCATAAAGGATTGAATAACCAATACCGTGGTAGCCTTCGTTTGCAATACCATCAAGGTAGCAGGCAGCAAGTCTGCCAAGGCCGCCATTACCAAGGCCTGCATCGGGCTCAAGCTCATAAAGCTTATCAAGAGAAACGCCGAAGGAAGCAAGTGCCTTCTTTGTCTGCTCTGTAATGCTCAGGTTGTAAAGAGTATTCTTAAGGCTTCTGCCCATTAAGAACTCCATGCTCATGTAGTAGATTCTCTTCTCCTGATTCTTTTTGCCTTTATCATCAAACTTTCTGCGGATATCTCTTGCCATATCACGGCTGATACCTGCAACAACCTCATAAAACTGCTCGTCATTTGCTTCCTCAGGTGTGATGCCATAAAGGTGTGAAAGACGAGTAACAATAGATTCCTTGAGCTGTTTGATTGTAACTTTTTCGCTCATATATTTCTCCTTATCTTTTCGCCAATTAAGACGGATTTTTTAACATTTTGACCATATTACTATAATACTTTTTGTACAAAATTACAAGAGCGATTTAGAAATTCGTAACATTACATACTTGTAATAGAAATAAATAATCTATATAATGTATAATATTACTAAAATTATGAGGCATTTTGATGGACTACAATAATAATTACAATCAGAATAACGGGCAGCAGGGCTACCCTTACTATAATAATCAGCCTCCCATAAACGGGGGCTATTACCCATACCCACCTCAGCAGCAGTATTATGCACCTGTTTTATCCCCTGAGGAAAGAGACAGAAAAAATATAAAAGCGGCAGGCAGGGCTGCAGGCCTTTGCATAATTATGTACTTTGCCCTGCAGAATCTTTTAACCATTCCCCTTTTAATCCCCACACTTACAAAGCTTTATCTTAACAACCTGCTTTTTCAGAATACAATAATGATTGTGCTTTCCATCTGCACAGTTATGCTGCCGTTTTACCTTGCAGGCAGAAGGCTTGAGAGGAAGATAAACATACCCTCCATTCCCTTTGAAAAGGTAGAGAATAAAGCCCTTGCAATATCCATTATCGCCCTTGGCGTATTCACCTGCCTTGCAGGCAACTACCTGACAGATATGTGGAATGACCTGCTTAAAAGCATAGGTCTGAAGCTTACCTACGACAGCCTTGAAACTCCCACAGGAGCTTTTGACAGATTCTATTACTTAATCGCCGTTGCTATTGTGCCTGCTATGGCAGAGGAGCTTGCCATGAGGGGCGTTGTAATGCAGTCCCTTCGTAAATATGGCGACACCTTTGCAATTATAACCTCCGCAGTAGTATTTGGCATACTTCACGCAAACCTTGTGCAGGCACCCTTCGCAATTATAGCAGGCATCGGCCTTGGCTATGTGGTATGTGTTACAAATAACATCTGGATTTCCGTTATAATCCACTGCATAAATAACGCCTACTCCTGCGTTGTCAGCTTTATGATAAAGGATATAAAGGACGAAGCCCTGCTTAACAGGGTGTACCTTATAACCCTTGCGGTAATGTTTGCTATTACTATTTTAGGCTCTGCTTACTATGTGTTTATCAGAAAGAATGAAAATATTACCCTTAAAAAATCTGAAACCACACTTAAAACAAAGCTTAAAATAAAGGCATTTTTCGGCAACGCCTCCATGATAATTGCAATTATAATTATCCTGGTAAACATCATCAGATACCACAGCAAGGATTTTGCTGCATTTTTCAGCAGCCTTGCCAAATAACCGAGGATTTATATGTCACTTAAAAAGAACGATGTAATAAAACTGAATATAGAAAGCTGTGACCTTAACGGTCAGGGCATAGGTCACTATGAAGGCTTGGTTGTTTTTGTGGCAGGAGCTATAAAAGACGAGGTTATACTTGCCCACATTATAAAGGTTAAAAAGACCTACGCTATCGGCAAAATTGAAAAGGTGATTACTGCCTCAAAGGATAGGATTAACCCCATCTGCCCTGTATATAATAGATGTGGTGGCTGCAGCTTTGGTCACATCAGCTATGAGGCTGAGGCTAAGATTAAGTCAAATCACGTAAAGGAATGCTTTAAGCGTATAGGCAATTTATCCCCCCATTTTGAGGAGATTATTGCCGCAGAGGAAACTGAAAACTACCGCAACAAGGCACAATTCCCTGTAAGTATGACGGATAAGGGGCTTGCAATAGGCTTTTATTCAATGCGTAGCCACAGAGTTATTCACTGCCCTGCCTGCGACCTTCAGCCCGCTGAATTTGAAAAGATACTTGAAGCCTTTGAGGAGTATATAATTGACTATAAAATTGCCCCTTATGACGAAGCAAATCACAAGGGGCTGTTGAGGCACATCTATATAAGAAAAGCGGTTGTTACAAACGAGATTATGGTGTGCCCCGTTATAAACGGCAGGGAATTGCCTTATGAGGATAAGCTTTGCGAAATGCTTACATCCGCCTGCCCCGAAATAAAGAGCATTGTAATTAACACAAACACCGAAAAAACAAATGTAATTATGGGTAAGGAATGCCGCACAATTTATGGCAGCGACTATATTACAGATACCCTTTGCTCACTTAATTTCAGGCTCTCTCCCCTTTCATTTTATCAGGTTAATCACGACCAGGCTGAAAGGCTCTATAACAAGGCTGCAGAGTATGCTGAGCTTACAGGCAACGAAACTGTAATTGACCTTTACTGCGGCACAGGCACAATCGGCTTAAGTATGGCGCACAAAGCAAAAGAAATTATAGGCGTTGAGATTATCCCTCAGGCTATTGAGGATGCAAAAATAAACGCAAAAAACAACAATATAGATAACGCAAGGTTTATGTGCGGTGATGCCTCTCAGCTTGCCGCTACCCTTGAAAATGAGGGCATTAAGCCCCATGTAGTAATACTTGACCCGCCACGCAAGGGCTGTGCAAGGGATGTGCTTGAAACTGTTGCACGCATGAGCCCCGACAGAGTGGTTTATGTAAGCTGTGACCCCGCTACCCTTGCAAGGGATTGCGGTGTATTCAAGGAATTAGGCTACGAAGCCATAAAAGCCACCCCCGTTGATATGTTCCCCCGCACAGGGCAT